>JBBSES010000326.1:0-5775 GCA_038239465.1 Gemmatales bacterium | reverse complement strand
GGGCGATCGCGCTCGAAGTGCAAGCGCTGGGCGGGAAAGTAGATCGTGTCGTACTCGCGTATTACCTCGTCGGGCGGCAACCCTTCCTGGTTGCGAGCCAGGGCACGCGCCAGCGCCGTCTCGAAAGAGCAATCGATCCAGAAGGCCAGGTTGAAGATATCCCGGTGCGTCCGCTTGAGCAAGAAGATGCCTTCGAGGAGGATGATATCGACGTCGGTATATTCGTAGATATATTTCCGATAGGCGGCGGCCATCTGTTCGGTGAAGTCGGCCTCGATGCGAATGGAGCGCGTTTCTTTCAGCGGAAGAATGAGTCGCGCGAAGAGTTCGTCGAAGCGAATGGCATGTTCGTAGAAGTGTTCGGCCGGACGTTGAGGATCGTGGCGCTTGTCGGGCAAGTTCTGCCAGCCATCGACATTGATGGTAGCAACGCGGAGGCCGTGCTTGTCGAGGTCGGCGGCTAGTTGATGGGCGACGAATCCCTTGCCGCTGCCGTCGATGCCGCTGATGGCGACGAGGAGGGCGCTTTGGCCTCGGAGGTGCTTTTGCTTGCCGAGGATGGTGCCTAGGGTGCGAGCGATGTCGGGCATGGGGAGTGTCCTCCAGCGAACACGGCATCGACTAGATCAAGACCTTCGTTGCCAAATGGAGGGGTCGCGCTTGCCGTGAAAAACGGAGACGACGCGAATTTGCTTGGAATTGAAGCGGTACATGACGCTGTACGGAAAATCGCGAACGACCGCGCGGCGAACGTCTCTGTGGACGCATTGATGAAGTGTTGGAATCGCCGCAATCCGGTCGAGCGTTTCATGCACTCGTGCCGAAAAATCCTCGCCGAGTCCGGGCCGCTTTTTCTCGTAGTAGCGATGCGCCTGGTTGAATTCCGCCCATGCGGAGCGGTGAAACACGACCGGCAAGGTCACTGTCCAGCCCTCGCGCGCGCTTCCGCTCGTATGGTTTCCCACGGCACGACGTCATCGGGAAAGGCGTCGTCGTCGGCTAATCGGCGGTCCAATTCTCGTTGCTGAGCTTCCGTAAGCTCTGGGGTCGATTCCTGGGCGGCTATTTCATCCAGGATCGTTTGAACGAGGCGCACGCGATCATCGATGCTCAAGGAGCGGATAGCCGCCAGAGCGGAGGAAAGGTCCATCGCTAGGTTCTCCCGCGAATTCTAATCCGTCGTCACATCAATAGCGCAATCAGCGGGCCGTCATCTCCATCATCAGCTTCTTGGCCGCCTTGGCCGCGTCGGTTTGCGGATACTTGTCGAGAATAAGCTGCAACTTTTCCTTGGCGCGATCGGGCTTCTTGTTGTCGATGTAGTAGCGCGCCAGGTTGAGCGTCTTGGTTGCCTCTTCCTCGGCGTTGGCGTCGTTACCGGCCGGTTTCGCCGGTTCCGGTTTGGTCGCGGGCTTGTCGCCCACCTTCTCGCCAGTGGCGGGGAGCGTTTCGCTGAAGAACCAGTGCCCGTCGGCGGTGAACAGCCAGACTTGATATTCGGTGAACGCCTGCTTGGTCAGTTTCTTGCCCTTGACGGCCGGATAAGGCGAAGTTTCGTCCAGCAGGTGCGACGCTTCGACGCTCTTGGTGGCGCCGGCCGGTACGAGGACGTCCCAGGTCGATTTCAGCTTGTTGCCGCGCGCCGTGAGGGCGTTGTTGGCCTTCCAGTGTTTCTCGATGTCGCGGGCGGTTAGTTTGCCGTCCTGGCTCTCGGCCAACTCGAACCAGGCGGTGGCCGTCGGCGGCGACAGGGCGCGGCGCGGCGGCGTGATCGCCTCGTTGCGGGCGTAGACCAGGGCATGAATCGTCTCCGCTTTCTCGCCATTATTGGTGAGGCGCAGCGTGAACGTCTGCTGGGCGTCGCGCCAGCTGGGGTTCACCTGGGAGATGGCGACCTTGAACGACGGCGGCGCGTCGCCGGACGGCAGCGTCTTCGGCGGCGTGGCCGCGGGCTTGGAGTCCTGCGGGCGCTCGGCCGAGGTCACGTCGCAACCGAGAAGCGCGGCCGCGCACAGGAGAATGCCGCCACCGAAAATACCCGTCTTCATAAGGCTACCCGTCACGCTGGAATGGACTGCTTTTCATCATGTCGCCGCCGCCCCGCGCCGGCAAGGATAAACCATCGTTATGACGCCACGGCACCGGCCTTGGTTCCGACCCGTCAGCGCGGCACTTCCACCTTTTCCAGAACGCCCGTCAGAATATCGTCCGCGGTGAAGCCCTCGACATAGGCGTCCGGCTGCAACGTGACGCGATGCCGTAGCACCGGCTTGCACACTTGCTTCACATCGTCGGGCACGACGAAATCGCGGCCATTGATGAGCGCCTGCACCTTCGACGCCTGGAGCAAGTGGACCGCCGCCCGCGAACTGGCCCCCGTGAGAACCTGGTCGGTCTCGCGCGTGCGCCGGACGACGCGGCCGATGTACGACGCCAATTCCGGCTTTACGGCCACCCCCGCCACCGCTTGCCGCGCTTGCAGGATGCGCGTTCGGCCAATCATGCCATCGCCAGTGGTCTCGGCGAGGCCAAACGTCGCCGCCGTTACCAAGTCGAGCGGATGGCCCAGCCCGGTGCGCCCCTGGTAGAGGCGAAGAATTCTGTCTTCCTCCTCGGGCGGCGGATAGGTCACATCGAGCTTGAGCAAGAAGCGGTCCAGCTGCGCTTCGGGAAGTCGATACGTTCCCTCGTATTCGATGGGGTTCTGCGTGGCGATGACGGTGAACACGTCGGAGAGAACGTGACTGACGCCGTCGATCGTCACCGTGCGCTCCTCCATCACTTCGAGCAGCGATGCCTGTGTCTTCGGTGGCGTGCGGTTGATCTCGTCGGCGATGAGCAGGTCGGTGAACACGGGGCCGGGGTGGAACTCGAAGCGGCTGGTTTGCATGTTGAAAACGTTGGTGCCGGTCACGTCGGAGGGCATCAGGTCGGGCGTGAACTGAATGCGCTTGCAGCCGACGCCGAGCAAGCGGGCGATGGTTCGCGCCAGCAGCGTCTTGGCGGTGCCGGGCACCCCTTCGAGCAAGACATGGCCGCCGCAAATGAGGGCCAGCAACAGCCGGTCGATATTCTCGCTCTGCCCGACCACCACGCGCTCGACGCGGTCGCGCAGATAGCTCACCAGTTCGGGCACCGACAGGGAACCGGTGGGACTCACGACGACCTCGCGCGAAAGAGAACGTCAGGGCGGAGCACTCTCCGGGTAGGGAACAGTGTATGCAAGGGAACGGCGAAGGAGAGGCCGCGAGCGCGTGGCGCTCGCCGTCTTTCCTCGTTCCCAAGCTCCGCCTGGGAATGCCTTTCCCGAGGCTCCGCCTCGTCGGAGCGTTGCCGGCGTGGCAGGTGTCGGTGGAAGCCCCGACGAGGCGGAGCCTCGGGGAAGTGGGTTCCCAGGCAGGAGCATGGGAACCAGGAGATTTTTTCCGAACGCTCTAAGCTTAGGGAAGGACGACGGAGGAGCCGCGAGTGCGCCGCGCTCGGCCGCTCTGATAAAATGAGCGATGTCGCGCCGCCATGCGTCCCTCGGAGAAGTCCCCCGTGCTCCGCGAAGAGCAGATCGACATCCGCCGCAAGCGCGCCGCCGAGACCGCGTTTCGCATCCAGAACCTCGGCCGCAATCGCGTTTTCAGCGACTATCAGGTGACGAACCCCGCGACCGGCGGCCAGTACACCGTCAGCATCCGCGGCTTCGACGTGGGAGACAATGCCTGCACCTGCCCCGATTTTCGCACTAACACGCTGCGCACCTGCAAGCACGTCGAGGCGGTCCTCGCCACCTTGAAGGATGAGGCGCCGGCGCCGCTGCGTCAGCGCAAGGCGGCGGTCACGCGGCCCGAGGTGTTCCTCGACTACGGCGAAGCCCAGCGGCCCCGCATCCATCTGCCGCCGCGCACCTCGGATCAGTTGGCCCACCTCGCCCGGAGCTTCTTCGACGCCAAAGGCTTCTGGCAGGGCGGCGACCGCTACGACGCCCTTATCGAAGCAGTGGAGACGGTTCCCGAACAGGTGACGGTCTTCTCCGACGCGGTCGAGTTCATGGAGCGCGAGATCGAGCGCCGCGACATGGCGGCGCGCGAGCGGGAGTTGCTCGCATCGCTGGAGAAGGGAGACGTGCCGGCGCCCTTGCAAAACTTGCTCAAGGTGCCGCTCTATCCGTACCAGCTGCGCGGCGCCCTGTTCCTGGCCTGCCGGGGCCGCTGCGTCCTCGGCGACGACATGGGCCTCGGCAAGACCGTGCAGACGCTGGCCGCCGTCGAGCTATTGGCCCGCGAGCGCGGCGTCGAGCGCGTCCTCGTCGTGGCGCCGGCATCGGTCAAATATCAATGGGAAACGGAGATCCGCAAGTTCGCCGACCGGCCGGTGCAGGTCATCGATGGCACGACCTCGGCGCGACGCGCCCAGTATGGCCAGGCGACGTTCTTTCGCCTCGTCAACTACGAAGCCGTGTTGCGCGACCTCGATTATCTCAACACCTGGAAACCCGACGTCATCGTTCTCGACGAGGCGCAGCGCATCAAGAACTGGGAGGCCAAGACCTCCCGCGCCGTCAAGAAACTTCACAGCAAATATGCCCTCGTCCTCACCGGCACTCCCCTGGAAAACAAGCTGGAGGAGTTGTACAGCATCGTGCAGTTCGTCGATGACCGGCGCCTCGGCCCCGCGTTTCAGTTCCTGCATGACCACCGGGTCGAGGACGACAAGGGCACGCTGCAAGGCTATCGCAACCTCGACAAGCTGCGCGAGAAACTGGCCCCCATCCTGCTGCGTCGCACCCGCGCCGAGGTGTTGACCCAACTGCCGTCGCGCACCGACAACACCGTTTACGTCGAGATGAGCGACGCCCAGCGCGGCCCGTATCACGAACAGCAGACGACGTTGGCGCGGCTGGTGAGCAAGAAGTACCTGACGGAAACCGACCGGCGGCGCATCCTCTGCTGCCTCGCCAATCTGCGTATGATCTGCGACAGCACGTTTCTCTTCGATAAGGAAACGCACGTCTCGCCGAAGCTGGACGAACTCGCCGAACTATTGCGCGACTTGTTCGCTTCTGGCCCGCACAAGGCGGTCATTTTCAGCCAGTGGGAAATGATGCTGCGCGAGACGGCCGCGCTGCTGGAGCGCTTAAACATCGGTCATACCATCTTGCACGGCGGCATTCCCGGCAAGAACCGACGAGCCCTCCTGGAGCGATTCCGAGACGACCCGGAATGCCGCGTGTTCCTCAGCACCGACGCGGGCGGCACGGGGCTGAATCTGCAGACGGCCGACACGGTCGTCAACCTTGAGGTGCCCTGGAACCCGGCCGTTTTGGAGCAGCGCGTCGCCCGCGTCCACCGCATGGGGCAACATCGGCCGGTGCAGGTGTTCCACCTCGTCACGCGCGGCAGCATCGAGGAGCGCGTGCTGCGAACCGTCGAACACAAGCGCTCGCTTTTCGAGGGGGTCTTCGCCGGCACCAGCGACGAGGTGAACCTGGCGGCGCTCGGCGGCCAGAGCTTCATGGAAACGGTGCGGACGCTGGTAAGCGATGGCGAGCCACAGCCGATACCGCCGCCTCTTCCCGTGGCCGCCGTCGATCCGTTGCCGGCGCTGGTGCAAGCCGGCGTGCAATTTCTCGAAGCGCTGGCGGCGGTCGTCGCGGCGCCGGGGTCGAACCTGCCGCCGGGGATGATGCCATCGCCGGAATTGCTCGACCGCGCGACGACGGCGCTGCGGACGGTGCGGGAAAAGATCGATAAGGCGAGCGGGGTCGCGTAAGCGCCCCGAGCGCGG
>JBBSES010000325.1:0-5782 GCA_038239465.1 Gemmatales bacterium | reverse complement strand
TAACTCTTGGTCACCCCACGTGTTTCGCCCGGATAGGCAAAGGGGCAAAAAACCGATACCCCCACCCGCCGCTAAACCATCAAACCATGGGCGATTGGTGAAACGGCATCACGCTTCGCTTACACCGAAGAGTCGTGGGTTCAACTCCCTCATTGCCCATTGTCCTCGGCCCCGAGGCTCTCCCATGCTAGCCCACAACGTCTTCTTCGCTCTGAAGGACGACTCCGCGGCCGCGCAAAAGCGCCTGGTCGAGGCGTGCCACAAGTACCTCACCGGCCATCCCGGCACGGTCTTCTTCGCCGCCGGAACGCGCGCGCTGGAGTTGGCCCGCGAGGTCAACGACCGCGACTTCGACGTGTCCCTGCACATCGTCTTTCAGGATCAAGCGGCGCACGACCTCTATCAGGCGGCGCCGCTGCACGACCAGTTCATCGAGGAGCAGAAGGCGAACTGGAAAGCGGTGCGCGTCTTCGATTCGGAGGTCCAGTCCGTTTAGAGCCATCCAAAAAATGACGGGCGGCGGGGGTATCCCCGCCGCCGCGTCCCCTTTATGCGGAACCATTACCACGTCCACAAAACATTGCCCGTTCCGTTCCCGCTCGGCGCGTGGTAGGCGAGGAACGGATCGGTTCTGCCGGCGCTGAAGTCGCTGAGATAGTTCCCGGCCTGACGGACGGTTACCGGCAACGGAATCGTGGTCGCCGAGGCGTTGCCGCCAGCGTTGCTCGCGGCGGACATCACGGTCAAGTTCACGGTCCCGGCGGTCGGGAGCGTCACCCTCAAGCCCGCCAGCTGACCGGCCGCGAGCGAGTATTGCGAGCGGCCGGTCAGCCTCGTCCCGTCCGCGGTCCGCAAGACGGCCGACGCGGGAAGGTTCCCGATCACCACCGAGGGCGACGACGCTTGAATGTTGAGGGCGATCGGCGTCCCCGCGGTGCCGAGAGCGGGAGCGGCCGTCAACGTCGGCGCCGCGGCCGCCATCGGAGCGGCGGCCATCCGTGTGTTCGCGCGCATCGCGCCGCCGGTCATCGTCTGCATGTCGCTGAGGAAGTAGCCGACGAACTGTTGCGTGATCCCCGCGTCGCGAAAAATCTCTCCCACCTCGCGGTTATTGAACAGACCCCCGTTGCTGAAGTTTTGCGAGCCGACAAAGACGCTGTTGTCGGCGATCACGACCTTGGTATGCACGTAAAGCGTCGTCAATTCGTAAGCGGGGATGCCCTCGCTCACGAACTGCTGCATGACCGGGGCGTTCTTGTCGCTGCTGGGGTTTTGGTGGAAGAACTTCACCGGGTTGCCGGAGAGAACCTCGACGTCCACGCCGCGATGCTTGGCGTCGATGACGTGCTGGTTGATCGTCGGGTCGTACATCTCCTGGTTGTACACGTACAGGCGCGTGTTGGCGCTGTCGATCAAATCGAGGATGCGCTGATCGGCGTTGTCCGGAGTGACGACCAGATTGACGAACTGGACGCTCGTGGTGTCCTGCCGGTTCCAGTCGGAGGTGAAGAGCGTTTGCGCCTCGTTCACCGATTGGGACCGGCTATCGGCGACCCAGAAATCGCGGTTGTTGTACGAGGTGCCCGCGCCGAGACCGTTCAGGCTGAAGTTGCCGGTGCCAAACATCATCTTCTGGCCGTCGATAATTATGAACTTGGCATGATCGACGTTGTGGCTGGCGTCGAATTGAGGCGGCGTCGCTTGGACGACGACTCCACCGGCCTGGAGGGTGGCGGCCTCGGCGGTGTAGTTGCTGCCGCCGACCGTTTTCGGCTCCAACATCACCCGCACCGCCACGCCGCGTTGGGCCGCGCCGACGAGGGCAGTGGTCACGTTGTCGTCGGTGATCTGATAAATTTCCAGGTCGATGGAGCGTTGGGCGCCGTTAATGGCGTCCAGGATGGGCCGCTCTCCCGAGTCGGGCATGGCGTAAATGGTGACGCCGCCCGTGCCGCCGCCGCCGCCACCGGTCGGGCCGTTGACGGTGATGGTGTAGTTGGAGTTGGTCGCGCCCGAGTAGCCATACACCTTCACGAAGTAAGTGCCTGCCGCGCGACCGCTCAGGCTAAGTTGCTCGCTATCGCTGCTGCCATCGGACACGGCGAGCTGATGGCCCGAGCCGTCGTACAGAGCCATGTCGATATCGCCCTGGGCATGGGTGAAGTCGATCCGCACCCCGCTGCTCGAGGAGCCGGTCCCGGCCGTCGTTACCTTGTACCAGTCGATGTCGGACGAGGAATGGATCGACAAGTTCGCTTCGGTGCGCGCGCCCTTGACGATGCCCAGGTCGGTAGCGGTCGATTGGGTATTGTTGCTCTCGAAGCGGTCGCCCGCTGGCAGGGCGGCCGGGGCCGTCACGGTCAGGTTGTAAGTCGGATTGATGGCCCCGGAGTAGCCGTAGACCTTGACGTAAAAGGTGCCCGCGGCGAGGCCGTCCAGGCTGAGGGTTTCGCTGTTGCCGCTGCCGTCCGAGAGGGCGATCCGCGAGCCGGCGGAATTGTACAACGCGAAGTCGAGATCGCCCTGCGCGTGGGTGAAATCGATACGGGCCGCGCTGCTCGAAGTCCCGGTGGCCGAGGTCGTGAACTTGAACCAATCGACATCCGACGCCGTGTGGATCGAGAGGTTCGCCTCGGCGCGCGTGCCGGCGATGGCGCCGAGGTCGGTGGAGGCCGCGCGGGTATTGTTGCTCTCGAGCCGGTCGGCGGAGAGCGCGGCAGTGAGGGGACTGCCGCTCAACAGTTGGCGGTCTTCTAACGACTCGAAGCTTGGTCGAACCCGGTTTTGCCGTTGCTTCACCCGGCCTTGCTTGCGACGGGTCGTGGAGGCCATCATCTCGGTCAACCATTTGAAGCGCATGTTCCGTCTCCTTCCCGCGAGCAAGGGCGCAAAAGCCCCGTCCCGGCGCGACGCCGCGCAGAGTATCAGTGCTGGCAGGATCGTAATGGTCGGAAAGAGCCGATCGCGCCCGGGCCGCGACGGCCGGCACGCGATCGAAAAAAGAACGAAGACGGAATGACAGTGAACCGATGCATCGCGGTCCCAATCTGTCATCCCTCTACTAACTACAACGGCCCTTCCAGACCAAACGGACACGCGATCAAGGAAATTTCGAAAAAAAGCTGCCTCGAAATACAGGGCTTTTTTTGGATAAAACCCATATACCAGGGGACATCGTCTCCCGACCCCTTTTACAAACCGCTCCTCAGCGCACGATCTTCGTTTTCGGCAGCGCCTTCTTCAATCCCTTGACGCCCGCCTCGCTCACCTCCGTGAGATTCAAGTACACCTCTTTGAGATGATCGAGACCGTGCAGGTGCTTGATCCCCTTGTCGCTCACGTTGGTGCCGTTGAGGTACAGCTTCTCCAGGGTGATGACGCGCTCGAGTTCCGCCAGGCCATCGTCCGTCACCTTGGTGCCGCGCAGGTCGAGGTGTTCGAGCCGATTGAGCGTCTTGATGGTCTTCAAGGCGCTATCCTTAGTGGGCGTCTCCGCCAGGCTGAGGTAATTGAGCTTCGTGCAAGCCTTGACCAAATCCTCGACGGCTGTGCTGGTGATTTCGGTGCGGTCCAGGATCAGCTGGTTCAGTCCTTTCAAACTCTTCAAATGTTCGAGGCCCTTGTCGGTGATTTCGGTTTCGGCCAGGTCGAGGCTTTCCAGGGCGGTCAAGCCTTTCAAATACTCCAGGCCCTCGTCGCTGACGATGCTCTTGGCGAGCTTGAGGCGCTTCAGCGTGGTCAACCCCTTGAGAGGTTCGATCTCCTTATCGGTGGCTCTGCGGCCGGTCAGAACGATGGCGATGATCGGCAGTTCCTTGTAGTCCTTATCCACTTCGACGCTGCCGCCGAGTTCCTTGATGCGCGCGGCGATCTTGGCCGTGTCGGGCTTGGCCGCCTTGTCGTCGGCGGCGAGCGCGGCCGTGATGCAGAGAAGGGACAAAAGGCAGGCATGGCGTGGCATGGGTGTTTCTCCCGGTGGACGCGAATCCGAAAGCACAAGCGTACCGTCTCTCGGGCCGCGCGGCGAGACGTTGGTTTCCGTTTCGCGTCGAGTTGGCCCTTATGATAAACTAGCGACTGTGGTCGCGTTGCGCGGGGCGAGACCTCGTCCATGACGATTCAACTGTTCGACGTGGCCACCGGCCGCGAGTTCAACCAACTGCCGGGCTATCACAGCCGCGTCCACTCGATCGCCTTCGGGCCGGACGGCCGCTTTCTTGCGTCTGGAAGCGAGGACAATCGCATATTCCTCTGGGACGTGGTCGCCGGCCAAGTCGTGCGCCATCTGACCGGCCACGAGGGCGGTGTCTTCGCCGTCGCCTTCGCCCCCGAGGACCAAGTCCTCGCGTCCGGCGGCGAGGATCGCACCATTCGTCTCTGGGACTACACGAGCGGCCGGGAGTTGTTGCGCTACACCGGCCATACCGCCTGGATCAC
Organism: Gemmatales bacterium; assembly: GCA_038239465.1. GTDB lineage: Bacteria > Planctomycetota > Planctomycetia > Gemmatales > Gemmataceae > JBBSES01. The sequence continues at coordinate 1,345 of JBBSES010000325.1, read as the reverse complement.
ATCGCTGGCGTTCTCCCCGGATCAGGAATACGTCGTCTCCGGCAGCCAGGACACCACGGCGCGGCTGTGGGAAACCGTCAGCGGCACCGAGTTGCACCGTTGGCAGTCGCACCGCAGTTCGGTTGAGGCGGTCGCCTTTTCGACCGACGGCAAGCGCGTCGCTTCCGCCAGCTGGGACAAGACGGTGCGCCTCTGGGACCCCAAGACCGGGGGCCCGCTGCAGAAGTACATCGGCCACTCCGGCGGCGTCAAGGCGGTGGCCTTCTCGCCGGATGGCACCTTGTTGGCGTCCGGCGGCGGCGACTATGGCATCCGCCTCTGGGACGTGAAGAGCGGCAAGTGTCTGCGCACCTGCTGGGGCCACGAGGGCGTCGTCTTCTCGCTGTCGTTCTCGCCCGACGGCGAACTCGTCGCCTCGGGGAGCGAGGACCGCACGGTGCGCTTCTGGGACGCGAACACCGGCAGGGAAGCGCGGCGTTTGCCGGACAATCATGGCCTGGTGTCGGCGGTCGCCTTCAGTCCCGACGGCAAGCGCCTGGCCGTGGTCAACACCGGCGGTTCCACTTTGTTGGCCCGGCCCGTCGCCATCCCGGCGCGGCCGACCATTGGACCGGCCGGGGCGCCGTTGGCGGCCGACCTGGAAAAGCTGTGGACCGACCTGGCCTCGGACGACGCCCGCACGGCGTATACCGTGACGCGAACGCTGGCCGCCATGCCGGAAGTGGCCGTACCTTTTTTGAGCAAGCGACTCAAGCCGGTGCCGCCGCCGGACGAGGCGCACGTCATGCGCCTGGCCGCCGCCCTGCAAGCCGACGACGCTCGCCTGCGCGACGGCGCCACGGGGGAGTTGCTGCGCCTGGGTGCCTTGGCCGAGCCGGGACTGACCAAGGTCATCGAGGCGCTGCCGCCCGGCGACGCGCGGCGCCGCCTGGAGCAAGTGTTGACGCAGTTGCGCGGCAACGTTGCCTCGCCCGCCGTGCTGCGCGAGCTGCGCGCCATTGGTGTGTTGCTCAAGATCAAGACGCCGGAAGCCAGGAAGATGCTCGAACAGCTGGCGGCGGGGGCGCCAGAAGCGCTGCTGACGCAGGAGGCCAAGGGAGCGCTGAAGCGCTTCGTTTGAAACGCTTCTACGAAGTCATCATGAACTCGCGTTCAGCCAAAGCGCATGAAAATGAGCGTTTGCTTGGCGAGCGGGGGCTAACGCCAATCCCGTTGAATCAAGTATAAGTCACAGCCCTTTGCTACCTTAGGTTTGCTCAGAACCAAGGTCTCAGAAAGGCTGTGACGAAGATGAAACGGACACCGACCCCCGAAGGGAAACCGTCTTTGTTGCCGGTCGGCGCGG
>JBBSES010000324.1:0-5813 GCA_038239465.1 Gemmatales bacterium | reverse complement strand
TTTCGCGTCCTCCGCGGTGGACGCGAAACGTAAACAAGCTCAAAGCGATTACCAAATGCCGATCTTGCGGCTCTCGCGGTCCAGCGGAGCGTCGGCGGGGTGCCACAGCGCCATGCGTTGCCGTGCCCGCTCTTCGAGGATCGCCACCTTCTCCGGCGAGCCGGGCCGCGCCCAGGTCGGATTCGGCGGCATTGGCGCCCGGCCGGTGCGGTCGCTGACGCCGCGGCGGGCGTACTTGCTGGTGGACGGGTATTGGTCTCTGACGCCCGGCTTGTAGTAGCAGGTCCAGCACAGGCCGCGCGGACGGTTGACGCGCGACCGTTGGCAATGCCGACATTCCATGGCTCGATCCCCCTTCGTGAAACCAAAATCCGGTTGATACCCCCCGTGAAGCGGCCGACCGCTCAGGCGGCCGCGATGTCCTCGTCTTCGTCTTCGGTCTCTTCCACGTCCGCGGCGCGCAGGCGGCGGGCCAGCGTCCGCGTGACCTCGGCGAGCAGGTCGCGGACGACGTCGGCGCGTGGGGCGTCGTCGAACCAGTTCAGGAACCAGCGGCAGGCGGCCGGCTCGCCGAGGCGTTGATCCGCCTCGAAGCAAGCGCGGGCGAAGAACTCCTCGACTTCGGCCACCGTTTCCAGCCCCTCGCCCTGCCAGCCGCAGTAGCCCAGCACGCAGGCTCCTTCCACCGGCCAATCGCGCACGCACTCCAGCGGCGGCGGCGCCGTCGTGGCCCCCTGCAGCAGGCGGGCGTCGTCGGTTTGCAGCGCCCTCTGCAACGCGGTCAACCCGGCTACGGACAGCTGCGGGGCCAATCCGTCGCGCCACACTTTGCGCCAGCTTTCCATCGTCCACACTCCTCTCGTCGGGCGAACGTCTCGGGGATGCGGTTCGTGTCGTCCTTCGTGACTCCACTCTTGAAGTATACCTTAGTTCATGTTTATGTCAAGCGATTTTGACGGCTAAATTGATATTTATTTGTCATAATCATTCTTTAATAGTCTTTATAACTTGCAATAATAGCCATAAATAGTATGTTTATATACGTCTTGGAGGAACTGGAGGGAAGGGAGCGAATGGGGACGAAAGAAAGGACCGGCTTGTCGAAACGGCTGGGCCGGGCGAACGCCGGCCGCGCCGATGGGCTAAATGCAATCCCCCAAAAGCCGATCCGACGAAAGCCGCCTATACTGAACACATATGCGCCGTTTGCCGTCGGCTCCTCCCAGCGGCCGACGGTTTCGGAACCGGAACATGCTCCTCGACCCCCCGCGCGCGATCTTGCACCTCGACGCCGACGCCTTTTTCGCGTCGGTCGAACAACGCGACGACCCGAAACTGCGCGGCCGGCCCGTCGCGGTCGGCACCGGCGTCGTCGCCAGCTGTAGCTACGAATCCCGACGCTTCGGCGTCCGTACCGGCATGCGCCTGGCCGAAGCCCGCCAGCTGTGCCGCGATCTCATCGTCCTGCCCGGCGAGTACCCGCGCTACGAGCAAGCGGCCCGGCACATGCTCGGCATCTGCCAGGACCAGACGCCACTCGTAGAGGTCGCCGCCCTCGACGACCTCTACCTCGACGTGACCCGCGACGACCGGCCCGAGGCCATCGCGGCACTCTTGCGCGAACAGGTGCGCGCCGAAGTGTCCCTCAGCATTTCCGTCGGCATCGGCGTCAACAAGCTCGTCGCCAAAGTAGCGACGAAGCAGGCCAAGCCCGGCAAGCAGGTGCGCGTCCCGGCCGGCGACGAGCGCGATTACCTGGCCCCGTGGTCGGCGCGCGTGCTGCCTGGCGCCGGGCCGAAGGTCATGGATCGCCTCGACCGCTTGAACGTGCAGCGCGTCGGCGAGGTGGCGGCCATGCCGGCGCCGATCTTGACGGGGCTGTTCGGCAAACAGGGCCAGCAGCTGCACCGCCAGGCCCAGGGCATCGACCCGCGCCCGGTGGCGCCGCGCAAGCCGCAACAATCCGTAAGCCGGCGCACCAGCTTCGACCCGCCCACCGGCGACCGGGCCTTCCTGCGCGCCATGCTCGATTACCTCTTGGAGCGGGCCGTTTCCTGGCTGCGCTTTCAGAACCTGGCCACGCGCGGCCTGACGCTGACCCTCCGCTACGGCGACTACGAAAGCGCCGTCGGCCACGAAACGTTTCGTCGCCCCACCCTCGACGACCGGGAGTTGCGCGAGGCCAGCCGCGACCGCTTCGAGCGCCTCTACCAGCGCCGCTTGCCGCTGCGCCTGGTGGGTGTCGATCTGTCGCCGCTGGTGCCGCCCGACCCGCAGCCGTCGCTGTTCCCGGCGCCGACGGCGGAGCGCGACCGCCGTCTCGCCGCTTGCAAGGACGCCATCCGCGACCGCTTCGGCTTCACGTCGCTGCTAACGGGAGAAGGCTTGGTGATCGCCGACAAGATGGACCGCGACCGCGAGAATTTCCATATGCGGACGCCGTGTTTGACGCGCTGATTTCGAGCGCGGAACGCGGAGCGGGAAGAAAGAGACGAGCGGCGGGCTTTATCCCCGCCGACAGGCGCTCGCCGGACATGGCGCTTGCATCCGGCCGACATCGCCCTACAATCGCCACCTTCTTCCCTCTCCCGCAAAGGAAGCGCCTCATGCCGTGGGCCGTTTATACGCAGAACGTAGACCCGCTGAATAATCGCCTGCTCTCGACGGCCTTCGCCGCCCTACCGGTGGTCGTGCTTTTCTATCTCCTGGTGCCGCGCCGTTGGTTGGCGTCGAAAGCCGGCGCCGCGGGCGCGCTCACGGCCATCGCCGTCGCCTGGCTGGTCTTCGACATGCCGCTGGGCATGGCGGGCATGGCCTTCCTCTCCGGCGCCGCCTTCGGTTTGTTTCCCATCGGCTGGACCATTTTCAACGCCATGCTCCTGTACAACGTCACGCTTGCCACCGGGCAATTCAGCGTGGTGCGCCGTTCGGTGGCGGGCCTTTCCGGCGACGCGCGCATTCAAGCGGTCCTGGTCGGCTTCGCGTTCGGCGCCTTCCTGGAAGGGGCCGCCGGGGCGGGCACGCCGGTCGCCATCTGCGGCGCCATCCTCGTCGGTCTGGGCTTCAATCCGTTTCTGGCGGCCGTCCTTTGCCTGATCGCCAACACGTCGCCGGTGGCCTACGGCGGCCTGGGCACGCCGCTCATCACCCTGAGCGGCGTCACCGAGATTCCGACGGAACGCCTCAGCGTCATGGCCGGGCATCAGCTGCCGTTGATCTCGCTTTTCATTCCGCTCTACATGGTCAAGCTGATGTGTTCGTGGAAGCAGACACTGGAAGTGTGGCCCGTTCTCCTCGTGGCCGGCGGCTCGTTCGCGGGCTTCCAATTCAGCTTCGCCACCAGCCACGTCTATTTTCCTGGCCTCATCCTCTATCCCATGACCGACATCGGCGGCGGCATCTTTTCCCTCATCGTCACGGCCCTGTTTTTGCGCTTCTGGAAGCCGAAGAAGGAATGGCACTTCGACCTCCCCGCGCCGAGCGGCGAAGTGACGACAGAAGCCGTGCCCGCCGACCCCCATGCCGCGGCGGCCGCCGCGATGGTTGGCCCCGCCGTGACGCCCTTGGAAAACGAAGCGCCGTTGACGGCCCGGAGCGTGACGGTCGCCTGGATGCCCTATATCTTGATGTCCATTCTGTTGACGCTGACCGGCCTGGTCCGGCAACGCGAGGTGCCCATCAAGCCCGGCCCCGGTCCCGTGACCGTGTTCGACGGACTGCACACCAACTACCAGGTGCCGGTGCCGTTGCTGGATATGGAGGTACGCCGCGACGCCAAGTTGCACGACCCGGAGAAGGGGCCCCCGCCGCTGGAAAGCGCCCTCTTCAACTTCGCCTGGCTGACTTCGCCGGGCAGCGCCGTCTTCGTCGCCGCCCTGATGTCGATGGCCCTGTTTCGCATGAATGGGCGACAAATCGCCGGCGTCTTCCGACGCACGACCTATCAGATGAAGGTGCCGATCCCGACCATCGCCTGCATGTTGGGCCTGAGCTACGTGACGCGCTACGCCGGCATGGACGCGACGCTCGGCCTCGCCTTCGCCCACACCGGCTTGCTCTATCCGTTCTTCGCGGCCATCCTCGGCTGGCTCGGCGTCTTCCTGACCGGCACCGACGCCGGCAGCAACGCCCTGTTCGGCAGCCTGCAGAAGATCACCGCCACCGAGGTGTTCAACACCCACCCCGGCGCCTTTGGCATCAACCTGGATCAAGCACAGGTATTGATCACCACCGCCAACAGCACCGGCGGCGTCATGGGCAAGATGATCGACGCGCAGAGCATCTGCGTGGCGACGGCGGCGACGCATCAGATGGGGAAGGAGGCCGACATCTTCAAGGCGGTCGTGTGGCACAGCATCGCGCTAGCGGCGGTCGTCGGCGCGATGGTCATGCTGCAGGCGTATGTGGCGCCGTTCACGCGCTTGGTGCCGTGAGGGAGGCAAGGAGCACCGACGTGTTTGTTGGTTGGGGCGTTCGGAACAAATGCCGCACCCGGCCTCAAGGCCGGGTGCGAATCACGTCGGCGCTCGCCTGGACCTGTCATCACGCCGCCCGCTTCCGCTCCCCATCGACTCCGAGCAATTGCCGGATGACGCCCACGCGCTGCCGGACGAGGCGCCCCACCGCCGCGGGCGAGAACTGCTCGCGGATGGTGCGCTGCCCCGCCTCGCCGATGCGCGTTCGCCAGGCCACGTCGTCCACGAGTCGGCGCATGTAAGCCGCCGCCTCGTCGATGTCCGGCTCGGCCCACGTTTGCCCCTTGGCATACGGGCCGATATCGCGGTCGAGCGTCGTCAGTTCGTACCCGACGGGGCAGGAATTGCCGACCGTCATGAAGTCGAGGTTGCCGCTCCAGTGGGTGGCCACCACCGGCTTGCCCAGGTACATCGCCTCGGCGAGTCCCAGGCCAAACCCCTCCGCCCGGTGCAGCGACACGAAGGCGTCGCAGGCCGCTTCCAGCTGATACACCTGCGGCCGGGTCAGCGTGCGGTCGATCAACAGGACGCCGGGAACGCGGGCTAAACTTGCCTTGAGCGCCCGCACCTCGTCGGCGCCGCTGTGCGGATGGTTGATCTTCACCACCAGGCCGACGCCCTCGGCGCGCGGAAAGGCCCGGCGAAACGCTTCCACGGCTCCTTCGGGATTCTTGCGCGCCTGAAACGATTGCGTGTCGTACATGGTCAGAAACAGAAAGCGATGGTCGGGCAGTCCCAGGTCGCGGCGGCGGACGCGGGCATCGACATCGACGTGAATGGCGTGCGGGATGCGCACCACGGGCACCGGCGCCTTGCGACTGATGGCATCGACGACGAATTGCGACGGCGACCAGATTTCATCGACGAGGGCGAAGCTGCCGGTCCAATGCTCGGGGAAATCGGGCAGTTCCCATGCCCAGTAGCCGACGTTATAACGGCCCCGGAAGAATTCGCGGCCCAGAGTGGCATAGGCCAACGGCATCTGATCGGCGTTGACGTGGCAGACGTTGACGGCGTGTTTCGGCGTCTCGGCGAGGCAATGCACCCAGGTGTCGTCGCTGGCGCGGGCCGCGTTGCCGGCGTTGAAGTCGTGCAGCGAGAACGACAGGCCGGCGGCGTTGGCGGCGCGGGCGCAGGCGCGCACCGATTCGCCGACGCCATGCTCCGAGCGGACGTAGCCGACGATGTTGATGCCGTCCGCGCTGCCGCGTACTTCGGGCCGATCGCGCCGGGCATAGGGATTGGCGGGCGCTGGCAACTCGTGGGCGAACAGGGCGCGGCGCAGCCAATGCTTGAGGCTTTGGCGCCATGCCGCCGGTAAGCGCCGGCCGAGCCAGC
>JBBSES010000323.1:0-5819 GCA_038239465.1 Gemmatales bacterium | reverse complement strand
CGTTGCTCGTTTACGTTTCGCCAAACGTAAACGAGCAACGCGCGCCGCGACGACTCACGGAGTACGCCGTCATGCCGCGTCGCTCGTTCCTCGCCGTCGCCGCGCTGCTCGGCCTGTCGGCCGTTCTGCTGGGCGCCCTCGATCAACCGGGCAAACCGGCGGAGGCGCCGGTCAAGGGAACCGAGCCGCGCGTGCTTCCCGGCGTGCAGCCCGGCGGGGCCATACAGCTGCCCAACCAATGGTCGTTGCGGCCAGCCGGCAAGCAGCTGGAACTGGGCGACTTTCCCGTCAACCTGGCTCTGCATCCCCGAGGACTATACATCGCGGCCCTGCACGCCGGCTTCGGCGAACACGAAATCATCGTCGTCGATGTACGCCGCCCGCGCATCGTCTGCCGCGTGCCAATGGATCAGGCCTTCTACGGCTTGACCTTCTCTCCCGATGGCGCGACCCTCTACGCCAGCGGCGGCGAGTTCGAGATCGTCCACGCTTACGACTTCGCCGACGGTCTCCTGGGGAAGCACCGCGAAATCCCGGTGACGGCCGTGACCGATAAGTTCGTCGTCGGCGGCATCGCCCTCGATCCCTCGGGCACAACCCTCTTCGCCGCCGGGCCATTCGGCGACGCCGTCGCGCTGGTGCCCTTGGCGGCGCCCGAGAAGCGGACCCTGGTGCGCTTCGACCACGACACCTATCCCTACACCTGCCTCGCCGATCCCAACGGCAAGCGCCTGTTCGTCAGCCTGTGGGCCAAGGCCGCCATCGCCGTCATCGACCTCGACACCAAGAAAGTGACGGCGACCTGGCCGACCGAGAAGCATCCCACCGAGATGGTGTTAGCGCCCAACGGCAAGGCGCTCTACGTCGCCTGCGCCAACTCGACGCGCGTCAGCGTATTAAACCCCGCGACCGGCGCGGGCCTGGAGACGATCAATTGTGCCCTCTACCCGACGGCGCCCAACGGCAACACGCCCAATAGCCTCTGTCTGACGCCCGATGGCGACATGCTCTTCGTCGCCAATGCCGACAACAATAACATCGCCGTCTTCAATACCACTGAGCCGGGCAAGGCCAAGCCGTTAGGTTTCATTCCGGTCGGCAAGTATCCCACGTCGGTGCGCTACAATCCCATCGGCCAAAAGCTCTACGTCGCCAACGGTCAGGGTTGCACGCCGCGCGCCAATCCCAAAGGGCCGAATCCCACGCTCCGCGCGGACGCCACCGTGCGCGAGTACATCGGCGGCCTCTATCGCGGCACGCTCGGCGTCATCGACCTGCCCGATCCCGAGCAAATGGTCGTCTACAGCAAGCGCGCCTATCTCTGTAGCCCGTTGCGCGAGGACCAAGGAGTGCCGTTCGAGCGGCCCGCGGACAATCCCATCCCCGCGAAGATCGGCGACGCCAGCCCGATCAAGCACTGCATCTACATCATCAAGGAAAACCGCACCTACGACCAAGTCTTCGGCGACATGAAGGAAGGCAACGGCGACCCGAATCTATGCCTCTTCCCCGAGAAGATCACGCCGAACCACCACAAACTGGCGCGCGAGTTCGTGCTGCTCGACAACTTCTATTGCGACGGCGAGGTTTCGGCGGACGGCCACGAATGGTCGATGGGCGCCTACTGCACCGATTTCGTCGAGAAGGTTTGGCCGCTGAACTATCGCGGCAGCCCGACTGGCAAGCTCAAGTTCTACCCGGCCGAGGGCGAGAAGGATCCCGCGGCCCGGCCGGCCGGCGGCTACATCTGGAATCGCTGCGCTGAGGCCAAGGTCAGCTACCGCAGCTACGGTGAATGGATCAAGAACGGCGACAAACCGACCGATCCCGGCACGCCGCTCGACAAGGCGCTCGAGGGCCACTTCGACCCGCACTTCCGCGGCTACGATTTGAACGTGACCGACCAGAAGCGCGCCGATCGCTTCATCGAGGAGTTGCAGCGCTTCGAGAAAGACGGCAGCTTCCCGCAGTTCAGCGTCTTGCGCTTACCCAACGACCACACCTCCGGCACTCTGGTCGGCAAACCGACGCCGACCGCCCATGTCGCCGACAACGATCTGGCGCTCGGCCGGGTTGTCGAGGCGATCAGCAAGAGCAAGTTTTGGAAAGAGACCGCGATCTTCGTCGTCGAGGACGACGCGCAAAACGGCCCGGACCACGTGGATGCCCATCGCACGGTGGCGCTGGTCATCAGCCCGTATACGAAGCGCGGCGCCGTCGATTCGTCGCTGTATTCGACGGCGAGCATGTTGCGGACGATGGAGTTGATCTTGGGCCTGAAGCCGATGAGCCAGTTCGACGCCGCCGCCCGGCCGATGTACGCCTCGTTCCAGCCGAAGGCCGATGCGAAGTTGTACCAGCACGTCCCGGCCAACGTGGACTTGAACGAGAAGAACAAACCCGGCGCTTTCGGCGCCGCCAAGTTCACGGAACAAGACCTGGCCACGGAAGACGCCGTCGATGATTTGCAATTCACCGAGGTCATCTGGCGTTCGGTGAAGGGGCCGACCTCACGCGTGCCGCCGCCGGTACGGGCGGCATTCGTGTTTCCGCATTTGCCTTGAAGCAGTGGACAGTGAACGGTGGACGGGAAGGCAAAGGCCCGTCCACCGTCCACATGCATTTTCCGTTCACCGTCTCCCGTCCACTTCTTTTTCACTCCCTCCCCTGATACCGCTGCCGAAACTCGGCTTCCAGCTGCTGGCTGCGAAACCAGAGCCGCCAGCAATGACTGGCAAAGGCGAGGACGGGGTTCAGGGCCGCCAAGCTTGCGGGCCAGACCCAAAAGTAAGGATGCGACCGCAAAGCCGGCCACCAGTCTTCCCACGAGAGCGATGGAAACGCCCCCTGCTTCCATGCCTCGCTGATAAAGCTCTGCCCCTGGCCGAGCAGCCAACCGGCCACGGCGCCGGCGCTCAAAAGCAAAACGATGCCGATGCTCCACGCCGTGCGCGCGACCACGGGGAAACTGATGTCGATGAGTTTCTCGTCGCGGATGCACTGCGCTTCGATGGCCCCAAACGCCATTTCATACGGCCACTTGAAGAGACGCAGCCAGCCCGATTGCCGGCGAACGAAGAAGCGAAGGGCGCCATCGTGCGGAGGGGCCGCGTCGAGGCGTTCCGCGAAGTACGGCACGGTGAGCCAGCGCGGTTTCTCGTCGTCATCGACGTGCAACCGATACTTACGGCCGAAGTAAAGGACCAGGCCAGCGCTGCTCAAAGGCACGACGCGGCCTCGGGCATCGGTCACGCAATAAGGCGGTGGTGCCAAGGCTTGTAACGCGGGCGAGACGCCGCGCGCGTCGGCGGCGCGGCTGCCGCGGATCAAATCCTCAGTTTGCACGGGCAATCGTCCTTTCCCGCGGCGGCAGCAGCCGTTGCCAGATCGACTGGCACTGCCGCCGCGCGAAGTCGCTGATAGCTTCCTCGGGAACGCTTTGATCGTCGATCGTCCGCGCCGCCTCCAGCCAGTCGGGGAAGGCGAGCAGGCGCCGGGCGTCGTCGTCGGCGAACTGCCGCAATTCGGCGCCGCGCCGCTTCGTCCCCGCGTCCCACGCCTTTCGCGTGCCTTCCGGCAGGGCTTCGACCAAGTCTTCGGCGCCGGGTTTGCGCCAGAGTATGACGAGGAAATCGGCCGCATGCCGGGTGTCGTGAAACATCGAGAACTTGGCCTTGAGATCGACGGCCATGCCGTTGCCGGTGGCCAGCAGCAGGCCGACCATGACGCGCGTTGCCCGGGCGTCGCCGTTGGTTCCGGCGGCGCGCCAGTCGAGCAGCGACACGAGGCTATAGGTCGGATGCTCCTCGCCGGTGACGCTGGTCTGCACCTCGGTCAGCTGCCAGCCATCCACGACGACCGGATTGGCTTGGCCGCGCAGGATGGCCAGCGCCGAATGCAGCGGCCCGCGAAAGACGGTCAGCGACTTCTCGCGTTCGAGCTTGAGGTTGGCCGTGCTGAGCGCGTTGGCCCAGCGATCCTCCAGCGCGAAGCCCCAGTCGCGGGGCGCCGGGGCGATCGGTTCGACTACCTTGACGGCAGGCGCCTTGCCGTACACGAGGCGCGAATACTCGCCGCGCAAATTGAGCATGAGTGCGCGCAGCCCCATGTCCTTCTTCGCGGCCAATCCGTTCAAGAAGTCGTCGCTGAAGGGGAACTGGGCCGGCATCGCCCGGCCGTCCAGCTGACGCCCGACGCGTTCGGCGACCAGTTGCCGCAGTTCCACTTCGCTGGGCGGATTCAGTTCGACGACGACGACCGGGCCGCGCGCGTGCAGCGGCACGCCCTGCTCGAGGCGGTCCTTGGCGAAGGCGTTGGTGTTCTTGAGTACGTCCTGCCAAAGCTGTTTTTCCGCGAACAGCAAGAAGAGCAGGCCGCGCGTGGCATCCACGATTTGGGCCAGGCCGTCGAGGAACGCCCCGGATATTTTTCCGTCGAGGCGGCCTTGTGGCGCGACCAGTCCTTCCAGGTTATCGAAAGCGAAGACGACGGGCAGCCGCACCAACGCGCAGGCTTCAACCAGGGCATGGAGCTGATGGCGCACCCGATCCGCGCGGAACAGGGGCCGCGAGTTGGCTTGGGCGAACTCGGCGTCGAGGAAGCGGCTGAACTCGTCCCCTTCGTTGAACAGGGTGGCCCGAACCATCGCCAGGTAGAGGTGCCGTCGCAAGGCCGATTCCGCCTGCTCGGCGCGTTCGTGACGACGGACGTGCGAGGCTAGAAGGTCGGCCAGGAAGCTCTCGGGAATGGCGTGCCGCGCGGCCAGCTGATGAAGATTGCGCTCGCCGCCAGGTTCGGCCAACGTGGCGGCGAAACGGTCGAAACGCTGAGCCAGCGCCGCGCCGCCTCCCCACAACTGCCACCAGCGCTGGAGCAAGGACCGCTGGCACGCGAACATTCGCTCGGTCGGCCCCAGCGCGCGGACGGCCTGAATCAGCAAGCGTCTGGTCATCTGGGCCGCGATATCCACGAACGGCTTGCCCCGATGGATGGGATCGGCCGTCACCAGGACCGCCGACAGCTGATCGAGCAAGTAATCCTCGAACGGGACGGCGGCGTCGAAATAGCTGGGGCGTATCAGCAGTTGTTGCTTGCCGTCCGTCCGATTCGCCAGGGCGTCGAGCAGGTGCGTCTTGCCGGCGCCGCGCGTGCCGAGCAGCGTAACGACGCGCGTCTCGCGTAGGTCGGTGGCGGCGTGATATTCCGTGAGACGATAGGCGTCGATGACGGCCGTCGCCGTTTCGCGCGATTTGTGGAGGAGCGTCGGCACGTCGAGGTCGGCGAAGGGATCGTCGCGGCGATGCGAGCGGACCAGGTTATCGAAGGGATTGGGCCGGCCGCGCAGCCAGTCGAGTGCTTCGGCCGGGTCAGGGGAGTTGGACATAGTACATGACCTCGCCATCGAGGAACAGGGCGTTGCGGGCGTCGTCGATGGTTGCCAGGGCGCGGGTAAAGGGCGTGAGGCGCACGCTCCCCTGGTCGCGGAGCAGACGCAAGCCGTCGTGAAACTGCCCGAGCGTGAGCGTGGGCCGCGACGGACGTAACGCGGCGAATACGGCAGGCAAAGTCAGCGGCTGCAGGCGATCGCGCTGGCCTTGCTCCGCCGTCATTTTGACCACGTCTTCCAGCCAATCGGCGGCGACTGTCGGCGAGCCGTTCAGCTTGCGCAGGATCGCTTCCACGTCGGGTGGCTGTACTTTCTTGAGGAGTTGCGCGACCGCGTCGGCCAACGGCTGACGGTGCGCGTGCAAGGCCTCGAACTGCTGACGCAGTGCCGCCATGTGTTCCGTTTGCTGCTGCAAGGCCGTCGCCAGGCCGCG
>JBBSES010000322.1:0-5833 GCA_038239465.1 Gemmatales bacterium | reverse complement strand
GGCGTCGGCATCGGCTTCGGCGGGCCAGTGGACGACGCGAATTCCACCGTCATCAAGTCGCATCAAATCGAAGGCTGGGACGGCTTCCCGCTGGCCGAATGGATCGGCGAGTTGCTTGGACTGCCCGCCGTCTTGGGCAACGACGCCGACGTGGCGGGCCTGGCGGAAGCGCTGTTCGGCGCTGGCCAGGGCTTGTCGCCTATCTTTTACATCACGATTGGCTCGGGCATTGGCGGCGGCTTGATTATCGATGGCGAGATATATCGCGGCGGCGGCCGAGGCGCGGCGGAGATTGGGCATCTGCCGGTCGGCCATGACGGATCAGGGCCGCTGGAAGCGGAAGCATCGGGCTGGGCCATCGAACGGCGCGCGCGATCGGCTCTCGAATCATATCAAGCCAGGGAGAGCATCTTATTGTGGTCGTTAGCCGAAAGAAAACTAAACCACGTGACGGCCAAACGGGTCGGGGAAGCAGCCGCCGGAGGCGACGCCTTCTCTCAGGCGATATTGACTCGTTCCTGGGAACGCTTGGCCTTCGCCCTGCGCCATGTGATTGTTCTCTTATGTCCCCGGCGCATCGTCATCGGCGGCGGCGTATCGCTCATGGGCGAGAAAGTGTTATTCGAGCCGCTGCGCGAACTGGTTCGTGAAGGGATGGCGTTCGTGCCGTTTCGGGAGTGTTACGACATCGTTCCGGCGGCATTGGGCGAAGCAGTAGTCGTCCACGGAGCGCTGGCGTTGGCGCGAAAGCGTCTCAGCGCCAGAGTCCAGTCGCCCAGCGGCGGCGTGACGAAGGCCGAGCCTCGGTAAGCCGCCGCGATCCCCTCCGCCCAGGTCGCCTTTTCTGCTTCGTCCAGACCGAGCGCGGCCGCCGCGGCCTCGGTATCCGTGGTATCCAACGTCAGCCAGGCCATGCGCGGGCCAAAAGGTATCGGCAGGTCAGGACTCTCGACCTCGGCCATCTTGTGATAGGGAATGATCAGGTGGCCGGTCAGCAAGCCGCCTAACACCCCCAGGGCAATTTCACCCGGTTCGTAGTGAAACGGGGGCGGTGCCAGCTCCTCCTCGGCCTCCGCCGGTTCCGTGGCACGCCCGGAGACGCGGTCTTCAAGGACTTCGCCCGCGGCCGCGGCCGCTTCCGCGGCCCACCGATTGTCGTTGGAGGCCTGGATGATCGACTCAAGTTGAGCCGAGGACTTGCGGGCGAATTGCGTCTTGATGGCGTCGATGAGTTGACGGTCGCCGGTCATTTAAGCTCTCTCCAGCGCTAGCGGTCGGAGTCAGTGCTTGGTCGGAGTGTTGGCTTTTTGGATGTCGCCGTTGGCCCACAAATCCAGGCTCTCCGAAGCATGACGGATCGCTTCCCTGTCGATGGCCGCTACCCAGCAGCGTTCTTCTTCCGAAAAAGATACGAGGCCGTCCACCACCCATTCGTTCGACTGCCCCCTATCGTCCGCGTCGTCCGAGTAGAGGGTGAGAACCAATCCCTCGCGCAACTCGACCTGTTGCCGCGAGAGGTCCTCTATCGTTCCGATACAATTCAAGCGAATGTGGCCGTTCGGCGCCGCGTTATGGAAGTCCACATAGATCTTTGGCTTTACCATTTCGATTCTTCCTCCGCTCTATGACTTGAACTTTTTCAACACGAACAGCGTATAAATATCGCGCTTGCTCGCTTTGAACTCCGCGGGTCGCGCCGCGGCCTTCCCGTTTCGCCCGCCGGCGATGACACAGATCGTCAACACTTCGCCGTCGAGTTTGTAAATGCCCTCGGATGCTTCAGTTCCGCCCATATTGATGTCGATGGCCTTGAGTTTCTTCGAAACGTCTAGCTTGTACTTCATTTCCCTGCCCGGGTCATCCTTGTCCTTTCGCATCGTCAGGCGATCTTCCTTGAATTCGAACGTCATGTTCTCGATCTCCGCAGCGGGAGCTGCTTCTTCACTGGAGTCGATAAAGGCGGTGACTTGCCATTTGCCCTGCAGCTTTTTTACCTCTTCCTTGACGGCGTCTTCCTTCGGCGCGTCAGCCGCGAATACGACGCTGAAAGATGCGAGGACAGCGACGGACAGGAGCATTTTGCAGATTGGCATTTCATCCTCCCACGGAGAAAATCACGGAACTTAATTCGGTATGGGGCGGACTCGCCGCGCCAACTTCTGCTCGACGACGCTACCCAACGAGCTTACCCGTGTCAATCGGGGCGCCACCAGAGGGCCGCCTTCCGATGACTTTCCGGGCAATCACAGCTTCTCGTCGTGTAGCGCATTCGGCGCGGCTTCGTCCACAAAATCCTTGTCGCCGCCCCCTTCGCCGCGCATGATAGCTGCACGGTAAACGCGAAGCATCGAGGAGTCGGTATGGCCGCTCGGCTGAAACAGGCGTTGGCGCGGGGGCAACTCACCAAGGTCTTCGGCCTCGGCCAGCTGTGCCATCCGAAGCTCGTCGAGATCGTCGGCCTCCAGGGAGGCTACGACGCCGTTTGGCTCGATCAGGAACACGCGGGATTGAGCATCGGGCAAATCGAACAGGCGGCGCTGGCCGCGCGGGCCAGCGGCATCGATAGCTTCGTTCGTCTCACCGCCACGGATTACGCCACGGTTATGCGGCCCTTGGAGGCCGGCGCCGGCGGCGTTATGGCCGCGCAAGTCCGCAGTGCCCGCGAGGCGGCTCAAGTCATCCACTGGGCGAAGTTCCATCCGCACGGGTTGCGCGGCGTCAATGGCACCGGCGTCGATGGCCGCTATGGGACCGTGCCCACGAACGACTACTTCCGCCAGGCCAACGCCAATACCTTCATTGCCATCCAAATCGAACACATCGACGCCGTCGCCGAGGTCGAGCAAATCGCCGCCTTGCCGCAGCTCGATTTGCTCTTCATCGGGCCGGCCGATCTGAGCCAGTCGATGGGTCTGGTGGGCGAATGGGACCACCCGCGCATGTGGGAAGCGGTCGAGCGCGTGGCCCGAGCGGCGCGAGATCATAAGATTCATTGGGCGATCTTGCCACCCAATGCAGTGTATGCGCGGCGCTGCGTCGAAATGGGCTGCCGCATGTTGGCGGCCGGCATGGACGTCTGGGCGTTTGGCAAAGGACTGGCCACGATTCAGAACGATTACGCGGAGTTCTTTGGGGCCTAAGAGACGAAACGACCGTTCTGTAAACAACTCGGCGAGCGGGGGACGTTAGTCCCCCGTGGTTCTCCGCAAGAAATCCACGGGAGGTTAACGCCTCCCGCTCGCCGAGCAGACGCTCGTTTTCATGCGCTTCGGGTGGACACAAGTTTATGATGGCTTCTTCGCTGGTTCTTCACGATTCCCGCAACTGTTTCTTCTCGACGCGCCTGTGCAGTGGGTGAGCTTTTCCCTCGGCCGCATCAGGAACGACTCCGGTGACGCAGCGTTACTTCACCGATCCCTATCAGTTCGTACCGCCCTACCGGGGGCGTCGCTGGTGTCGTCTCATCGGCGGCACGGTGACGGCGCGGCTGCGCAAACGCTATCAAGTGCAACGCTGCGAATACGTCGGTCTCGAACACTTGCAGGCGTCGCGCGCCCGCGGCGCCGGCATCCTGCTCACCCCCAATCACTCGCGCATGGCGGACGCGGCCGTCGTCGCGCAGCTGTCGCGCGACCTGGGATATTTCGTCTACATACTGATTTCGTATCACCTGTTCCGCCAGGGACGGGTGCAGCGCTGGCTGCTCAATCGCGTCGGCTGCTATAGCATCTTGCGCGAGGGGGCCGACCACGAAGCCATCCGCGCCAGTGCCGAAGTGCTAACCCAGGCCGAACGGCCGTTGCTCGTCTTCCCCGAGGGAACCTGGTGCCGGCAAAACGATCGGCTCGGCTCGCTGCAAGAAGGTGTCGCCCTCATCGCCCGTAAGGCGGCCCGCGCCGGCGAACGGCCCGTCGTCGTCCATCCGATGGCCATCAAATACTGGGCGCTACAGGATCCGCGTCCGGTCTTGAAACAACGCCTGGCTCGCCTCGAACAAGCCCTCGCCTGGCAGCCGCAAGACCATATCGAACCGTTGCCGCGCCTCGAAAAGCTCTACGAGGCGCTGCTCGCTTTGAAGGAGATCGAGCATTTCGGCGCGCCGCGCACGGGCAGCGTGGACGAGCGTATCCGCCAGCTAGCCGAGGCGCACGTCTCACGGAGTGAGATGGAACAATGGGGCCAGACGCACGACGGGCCGCTGATCGACCGTTTGCGGCGTTTGCGCCATCCGCTGATTCGCCAGCTGCCGCACCTGGCCACCCAGGCCGAGAAGAGCGCCAAGGTGCATCGCGCCCTCGACGACTTGCTCTTTTGCGAAAACTTGAACGGTCATTCGCTGGAATATCTGCACGAACGGCCCTGCGCCGAACGCCTGATCGAAGCCGTCGAGCGCATTGAGGAAACCGTCTTCGACCGCGACGACCTGGCCGTGGTGCCTCTAGGCGCCATGGTCGAGATCGGGCCGGCGCTCGACGTTAGCGACTACCCGCGCGGCAAGCCAGGCCAGCGCCAGGGCGGCGATCCCCTGATGGAAGCCGTCGCGGCGACCGTCCAGGGGATGCTCGACCGGCAGCTTCAACAAGGTCCGCCGCCGGCGTGGGGCTGTCCCGCGCCGTTCCCTCCCGCGCCGTGTTGCCGCCCCACCTGAAAGGACCGCCATGCCCCGTCTCGCCACGGCCAAGGAAAAAGTCAAGCGTCGTTTCTCCGCCGTCCGCGAAAAGATGCGCAACCGCGTCTTCCGCGTGGTGCATGGCAAACACCTCATCTACAACACTTGCTGGGAAGACCCCGCCCTCGACCGCATCGCCCTGAACTTCCAGGCCGACGACCGCGTGCTGGTCATCACCAGCGCCGGCTGCAACGCCCTCGATTACCTGCTCGCCGGAGCCGGCGAGGTCAACGCCGTGGACATGAACCCGCGGCAAAACGCGCTGCTGGAGTTCAAGCGCGCTGCCATCCGCGGCTTGGATTACGCCTCGTTCTTCGAGCTATTCGGCCGAGGCGCTTCTCCCCGCGCCGGCGACATGTACCACGACGCGATCCGTAGCCAGCTGTCCGAGCCGGCGCGCCACTACTGGGACCGGCATCTTTCCTTCTTCGATGGACGCGGTTGGCGGCGTTCCTTCTACTATCACGGCACGACGGGTCTCGCCGCCAAGCTCGCCTTGCTGCACATCCACGACTGGAAGCGATTGCGCGGACCCTTCAACCAGCTGGCCGAAGCGCGCGACGCTAGCGAGCAGCGCGACATCTATCACTCGCGGATTCGTGGCCATCTGCTGACGCCGTCGCTGCGCTGGTTCCTGTCGCGCGATACCACGCTCAGCCTTCTGGGCGTGCCATCGGCTCAACGCCGGCAAATCGATGGCGTCTATGCCGGCGGCGTCGCTCAATTCGTCTGCGACTGCGTGGACGTCGTCTTCGGCGAGTTGCCCTTCGCCTCGAACTATTTCTGGCGCGTCTACCTCGAAGGCCAATACACCGCCAGCAGCTGCCCGGAATATCTCAAGCCCGCGAACTTCCAGCGGCTCAAAAATGGCTTACTCGACGGCTTGAAGATCCACACGTCCACTGTAACCGACTTCCTCTGGGGCACGGCGCCGGGCATCTCGAAGTTCGTGCTGCTCGATCACATGGACTGGATGGCGAGCCACCACCCGCAAGCACTAACGACCGAGTGGGAAGCGATCCTGGCCCGCGCCCGGCCCGGCGCCCGCGCCATCTTCCGCAGCGCCGCCAGCGAGGCGACGTTCCTGGACGATCTACCCGTAACGCATCGCGGCCGGCCGACGCCGCAGGGCGGCATTCTTCGCTATCACCCCAAGCTGGCGGC
>JBBSES010000321.1:0-5846 GCA_038239465.1 Gemmatales bacterium | reverse complement strand
GGGCACCCTGGCCGGGGAAGAGGAAGGCGATCTTCGAGGGCATGGGAGGGTTCCGGGCAGAGGAGTCCAGGGTCGAGCGAAGGGTCTTATCGTCTTGTAGGGTGGGGGGGGGGGGGGGGGGGCCCCCCCCCCCCCGGAGGCCCCGGGGGGGGGGGGGGGGGGGGGCGCCCCCCGGGGTGGCCCCGCCCCCCCCCGGGGGCGCCCCCCCCCCCCCCCCCCCTCGCCAGGTTATTCACATCACGACAGCCGCGGTCCCGCTTGGCGTACTCCTTCCGCCGCCTGATCGGCGTACTTCTCGAAATTCTCGCGGAACAATAGAGCGAGTTGCCGCGCCGCCGCGTCGTATTCTTTCGGCTCCGCCCAGGTGCCGCGCGGCTGCAAAAGCTCGGCGGGCACACCGGGGCACCGCTCCGGCACCGCCACGCCGAAGACAGGATCGGGACGGAAGGGAACGTCTTTCAGGGTGCCGCTCAGCGCGGCGCTCAGCAGCGCCCGCGTGTGGGCTAACGGCATTCGATGCCCTTTGCCGTAGGGTCCAGCGGTCCAGCCCGTGTTGACCAGCCATACCTGCGATCCGTGTCTCTTCAACCGATCGTGCAGCAACTCGGCGTAACGCATCGGATGCAGCGGCAAGAACGGCGCCGCGAAACAGGTGCTGAAGGTCGCCTCCGGTTCGGTGACGCCGGTTTCGGTGCCCGCGACCTTGGCCGTGTATCCCGAGAGATAGTGATACAGCGCTTGCTCCGGCGTCAGGCGGCTCAGCGGCGGCAACACGCCGAAAGCGTCGCACGTCAGAAAGAGGACGTTGCTCGGATGGCTGCCGCGCTCGGTCGGCTCGTAATTGGGAATGAACTCGATGGGGTAGGCGGCGCGCGTGTTTTCGGTGTAGCGGTTGTCGTCGTAGTCGGGGCGACGCGTGATCGGATCGAGCGGCACGTTTTCCAGGACGCTGCCGAAGCGGATGGCGTCCCAGATTTGCGGCTCGCCCTTGCGCGACAGGCGGATCGTCTTGGCGTAGCAGCCGCCTTCGAGGTTGAAGACGCCCTCGGCCGACCAGCCATGCTCGTCGTCGCCGATCAGGCGCCGTTCTGGGTCGGCCGATAGCGTCGTCTTGCCGGTGCCGGAGAGGCCGAAGAACAATGCCGTATCGCCGCCGCGGCCGATGTTGGCCGAGCAGTGCATCGAGAAGACGTCGCGCTTCGGCAAAAGGTAATTGAGCAGCGAGAAGACCGCTTTCTTGATCTCCCCGGCGTATTGCGTGCCGCCGATCAGGACGAGGCGCCGCTCGAAGCTGAAAGCGATGAACGCCTCGCTGCGCGTGCCGTCGCGGGTCGGGTCGGCGAGCAACCCGGCCGCGTTCAGGACGCTGAATTGCGGCTCGAAATTGGCGAGTTGCTCGGCGGGCGGCCGCAGGAGCAGACAGCGGGCGAAGAAGGCGTGCCAGGCTTTCTCGCAGACCACGCGCACGTTGAGCCGATGCCGCGGATCGGCGCAGCCCCACCCGTCCGTGACGAAAAGATCGCGGCCCTGCAAATAGGCGAGAACCTTGTCATACAGATGCTCGAAAGCGGCCGGCTCCATCGGGCGATTGACTGGTCCCCACCAGATATCGTCGCGCGTGCCCGCCTCGCTGACGATGGTGCGGTCCTTGGGCGAACGCCCCGTCCGGCTGCCCGTGTACGCGACGAGAGCGCCGTTCTCGGCGAGGATCGCTTCTCGGCGCGCTAGCGCGGCTTCAACGAGCAAGGGCGGGGTCAAGTTGGCGTGGATGGCGCCCACGTTGATCGAGCCAGGCACCTTGAGGTCGAAGGGAACAGCGGCAGGGCTGGCTGACGAGGCCATGTGCATCTCGTCCTTTCAATCCGGTCCGTTTCGAAAAGGGGTCGGGAAGGGCCGATCCGGCAAGGACTCCCGACCCCTTTTCGAAATCGAAGAGGCCACGGGCAAAAAGTGATTATAGTTGAGAACGCCCCGCGGCGTCTCTCTCGGCGCCCCTTCTCAGCGGTTCGCGGACGCGATACTCTACCCCATATTGGGCACGACCTCCCCACGGCGACGGCGGACCATCATGCGCTGGGTGCAACTCGAATACGTCCTGAAGGGCATCTATCTGGGTTTGCTTCTGTTCGTCGCCCTCCAGGAGCCGAACATCGGCGGCGTCGAACTGGTCGCCCTGTGTACGCTCGGCGGCCTGGCGTTGGCGTTGCTCCTCGCGGCCACCGGCAAGCTGCGCAAGGGGTATCGCGTCCGGGGCAAGACGTTTTCTTTCATTCTCTTTCTGTTACTCGAAAGCCCGGAACTGGTCTACGCCGGCATCGTCGGCGGCCTGGCCATCGGCGCCCATTTGATCCGTCGGCCTGGCGACGAATCGCTGATGACGGCGTCCGTCGTCGTAGGCGCCTTCCTGGGATTCGTCTTCGGCCTGTTGCGCCGCCTGCGGCACCGCTGGGGCCGCATGGCGCTCGTCATCGTCCTGGCGGCCGGGCTGGCGGCGGCTGGCCTCTATTATCTCAATGAGAACCCGGAACACGTCACCAACAAAACGTTGTTCGGCGCCCATTTGCTGTTCGGTATCCCATTCTTTTACGTGCTGACCTTCGCCGGTCGCGCCGAGGAATCGGAGGTGGAGATAGGGCTGATTTGCGCCACGGCGGGGGCGGGCCTCTATCTGCTCAACCTGACGCCGGCCATTCGCAGCATTCCGTTTCTCGTGCCCGTGGCGGTGTACTATGCCTACGTCACGCGCGTCCTGCCGGGGCTGCGTGTCTTCAAGCACGGACTGCGCGGCCATAGCCATGCCAGCGTCGGCAAACACCGCGAGGCGTTGACGGCCTTTCGGCGGGCGCTCGAACTTAGCCCGGCCAACAAGTTGGCCCGCGAAGGGCTGTGGATGGTCCACCGCAACATGGACCTATCGCAAGTGGGCAACGATCCAGAAATGCTCGCCATGATCGACGTGGACTTGTGCCTCGGCCGCGCCGCCGCGCTGTTAATCGAAGCGAAGCCGTCCGAGCCACGCTTGCAAGAAGCGCGGCACCTGCTCGACCTGGTCGAGAAACAACGGCCGGTAGCGTTGCCGGTGGTGCGTTACTGGCGCTCCGTCGCGCTGCTGCACCAGGGGCAATACGAGCCGGCGGCGCAATTGCTCACGCAGGTCATCGACCCGGCGCAATCCCCGGCCAACGACGCCCATCGGCAATCGGTATTGTTCCCCGCCTGGCAACTCGCGCTGATGGGCCACGGCGAGATGCGCACGCGCGTCGCCGAACCGCAGCTGGAAATTCCGGGACGCCGCTTGGAGGCCATCGCCGCCGTCGAGCGCCAGCTGAAAGCCGAGCCAGAAGACGGCGGAGCCTGGGACTTGAAGCGCCTGCTCTACGGCAGCCTCACCGAAGCCGAGTATCAGACCGCGGGCACCGACACGCCGCTGCCCGCCTTCGATTACGCCTACGCCCAGCAACTCGGCCTCGCGCTCATCGACGACGACGGCCGCTGGCAGCGCGGCGCCGAATACCTGCGCATGGCGGCGCATGGGCTGCCCGTCCTCGGCCCCTCGTTATTCGGCCAAATCGCCAAGGCCTTTGAGCGTGCCGGCAATGCCGAAGGAGCCTTGCACAACTACCAACTCGCCCAGCGCGCCGGCCGGGCGGTCGGACCCGCCAACCTGAGCGACGAGGACCGCAAAGCATTCTTCCATGTCGTCAAGCACCTCGGCGATACCGCGGCCAAGGCGGGCGACTACGACGCGGCCATCGACAACTATCACCTCTACACCGAGAACGAGAATAGCGGCCTGGAAACGCTGCGCACCCTCGCGGAACTCTACGAACGCAAGGGCGACCCGCTCAGCGCTCTGCGTATCGTGGAGAAAGCACTTATTTACGACAGCGGCGACAAAGACCTATTGCAGCGAAAGGACAAATACTACTACTCGGTGACGCCGGAGCAATTGCAGGCCAAGCTGCAATGGCTGCGCAACGCCTTCGACGTACCGTATTGCATCAACAAGGCGCGGTCGATCGTCGAGGCCAAGAATCTATCGCTGGAAGCGATGCCCGATATGGCCCACTGGGCGCTGCACCTCGCCGAACTCGCGCAAGTGATGGAACCGGCCAACGTGACGGCGATGGTCTTGCGTGCCCGCGCCCGCCTCATGCGCGGCGAACGCGACGAGGCGCTCGTCATTCTCGAAGATTTGAAGTGTTCCAAACCGGAGAAGTTCGCCAGCGGCGACGACGAGGACGCCTGGTACGTCGCCCACCGCCTCCTTGGCCGCATGTATATGGATGAACTGGCGAGGCCCGACCTGGCCATCGACGCCTTCCTCGAATTCCGCAAGAGCGCCAAGAGCGGCGCCGATACGCTGTTCCGTCTCGGGCAAGCGTTCGAGGCGACCGGCGACATGAAGAAGGCCGCCCGGTATTACGAGCAGGTTACGGCCTACGAAAGCCATCCGCTGGTATCCGAGGCGCGTGAGGCTCTGTACCGCGTGCAGGCGGAAACCAATCGCGGCGTTGGCTCGCCCGAGTGACGGAGTGGGCGCGAAACGGCAAGCCATGCGTTACTTCACATGCTTCTTGGCCCAGGCTTTCCATGTGGCAATGTCGCTGCCCAGCTTTTCGCCCGTCACCTTTTCCAGCTGCGTCGTCAGCGTGCCCACCTCTTCCGCCGAGACCAACTCCAGCAGGGAAATCAGATACGCGGGGTCTTGCAGAAGGCCGAGCGCCGTCAGCGCCTGGGTGACGCGGCCGGCGTCGGCGTGTTCGGCGACGATCTTCTCCAACCGTTTCTTCACTTCGAGCGTCAGCTTCTCTTTCAGCTTCTCCTGAATCAAATCCTGGTAAATGACGTAGCGGTCGGACAGTTGTTGCGCGGCCTTTTGTCGCACCGCGAAGGCGTCTTCTTCGAGGTCGCCCAGTAATTTCTTGCCTTCGTCCACGGTTTCCTGTTTCCGCGACAACAGGGCAACAACGGCCTTGCGCACGTCGGGCGCGGAAGACGACGGCACCGGCTTGATGCCGAGCGCGTCGAGCGCGGGCAGGATGTGGGCGTCGAAGCCGCGTCGGTGTTCCTTGAAGAAGGCGGCGAACGACTCGCCCCGGCCGGTGAACGTCTCGCCGCCCACGATGGCCACCGCGGTGAAGCGGCCGTTCTTGGCCTGGCTCAACAGGATCTGGTCGCCTTCTCCTTCCGATACCTGGATGCGATAGGCGCCGATGGCCTCGATGGTAAGCTCCAGCGTCCGCAGCGGCGCCTGCGCTTCTTCGAGCGTCAGGCGGACGTAGTCGCCGCGCGTCCGCACCTGGCCGGAGAGCTTATCGCCGGTGAAAGTGGCTCGGCGGTCGGTGCCGGTGATGCTGCGGCCGCTGCCGCTTGCGCCGGCGGCCTCTTGAATCCGCAGGAAGAGTGTCTCGATGGCCGGCGCTTCGCCAAGGCGCCCCATGAAGGGGTCGGGCAGCTTGGGTATGTCCTTGGCCGCCGCGTTCCACGCGCGACGGTCGATTTGCAGCCTGGAGTCCTCGATGGTAAACGAGAAGATTTTTTCCAGCTGCTTCTGGACGTCGGCCAAGGCGCCTTTTTCCAACAGCGGCGACGTGGCCGGCGCTTTCGCGGGGGCCGCGTCCTGAGCGAGGGCCGTTGAGACGCTGAGGATGGCGACGCTGAAAGTGGCGAGCAAGCGTTGCATGGACTCGATCCTCCAGGAAGCTAGTGCAGTGTCAAGGCTTGACTTTAGGGTCGCGGGTCTGAATTCTGGCGAATTCAGCTACGGGGGTCGTTGTCTGAGTAGCTGAATTCGCCAGAATTCAGACGAAGTGCGGGACGCCGCTACCCTAAATCGAGGCTTT
>JBBSES010000320.1:0-5846 GCA_038239465.1 Gemmatales bacterium | reverse complement strand
CGCGAAACGGCAAGCCCTGGCGCGGATCAGCGGCTTACCAGCTGCACGGGCCGATTGCCTTCGTCGCGCACCGTAATTTTACTGTGAAACGCCAGCTTACCGTCGTTGCCCGTGAGGTAAACGAGCCAGGCGCCGGGGGCCAGTTCCGCGTTGAAGTTCCCGCCGTGGTCGGCATGCACCGTCCGTTGCGTCCCCTGTTTTTGCTCGCTGACGAATAGCAGCTGGGCGCCGGCGCGGGGGCGGTTATCGTCCAGTACGACTTGTCCTTGCAGGCGGTTGTTCGCTGGCGGCAGGGCCACGATGCGATCGAGCTTCACCGTCGGCGGCGCCGGCGTCGGACTGACGCGCGGCTGCACGGGGGCCGGCGTCAGCTGGCGATAGTTCGCTCCCGTCGCGGGCGGCATCGGCGGCGGCGCCGTCGGAGCGACGGGGGCAACCGGCTGAGGATAATAGCGATCGTAAGCGCCGCCGTTGGGCGCCGCCTTGAAGCCTTCCTGAACCTGCGGCGCCGCCGTCGGCGGGATCGCCGGCTGTTCCGTCACCGCCGGAGCGACTGGCGTCGAGCTAGGCGCCGCGCACGGCGCGGGGCACGGCGTCGGGCATGGATTCGTGCAGGTCGTCACCGGCTCGTAATAGGTTGACACTTGATACGTCGTCACCGGCACCTGGCAAGTGCGCTGCAAGTAGCTCGTGACGGCGCACGTCTGCGACCGCAAGCGGTAGCACGTCGTCGGGCAGGCGACCTGCTGATAGTTGCAGGTGCAGGGATCGAAGTAGCAGCTGTAGCGATAGCTCGTCACCGGCTCATAGTAGAAGCTGGTGCGATTGGTCGTGACCGGCTCGTAATAGGTCTTGGTCTGGTAGCAGGTCACGGGCTGATAGCAGGAGCGCTGCACGTACTGCGTGGTGCAGACCGGCTGCGGCGGCGGGCAAGGCGGCGCGCAGGCCGTCGTGCAGGGAGGCGCGCAGGCCGTCACCGGCGCGTAGCTGCTGACCGCGGGCCGTTGGCGGCAGCCGAAGCAGGTCACTTGGAACACGTTGTCCCAACCGGCGTGGGCCGGGGCCGATGCCAGCGACAGCAGCCCCAGCGCGCACACCCAGCGGGCCCTTATCAAGGGTTTCATGGCTCGATCTCCTTCGCTAAGTCCGGGTGTCTTGGTGAATGCCTCTCGTCCGCCCCAGCAACCGACTGGAGCCGTTCGCCTAGCCCCTTTACGCCGCGTCATCGCGCCCGGCGGCTAGCCCGGTCCTTCCACAATAATGACGACCCGCGCTGTTGCAACAGCTGCGATTCGTCGCGGGACACGGAAATCGCGCGGCCGGGCGGTAAAGTTGACAGGTCAGGCAAAGCCGGCGGGAACGGACCTCCCCGCAATGGCGTTCGAGACCGCGACGGTTAGCGCGCGAAACGCAAGCAGCTGTAAGGGGTCGAGGAGTCCAAAGTCCAAAGCCCAAAGTCGGGAAGCCGCCTTGCAACTTTGGACTTTGGACCTTGGACTTTGGACTCTCCCCCCAATGGCCAAGGCCGAGTCACGTTCGAAAACGCGACTCGGCCCGGGGAGAGGTTAGCCTGCATGGATAAGGGTATGGCTCAGGACGCCACGGCCTTCAGCGCCGCCACCGCGGCCTCGTAGTTGGGGTGGGTCGTCACTTCCGGCACATACTCAGCGTAGGTGATTTGGCCGCTCTTGTCTACGACGAAGACCGAGCGCGTCAACAGCGGCAACGGCAGCCCCTCGATCAGGACGCCCCAGTTCTCCCCGAACGAGTGATTGTGCACGTCCGAGAGCGTCTGCTGATTGGCGATGTTCTCGGCGCCGCAATAGCGCTTCTGCGCGAAGGGCAGGTCGAGGCTGATGGTGTAGGCGGCCACCTTGTCCTTCATGGCCGCCAGTTCCTTGTCGAAGGTGTGCGTCTGCTGGCTGCACACGCCGGTATCCAGGGAGGGCACGACGCTGAACAGCCGCGCCTTGGCCCCCGTCGCCGCCAGCGTGACCGGCTCCAGCGAGCCGTTGAGCACGGTAAACTCAGGGGCCTTGTCGCCGGCCTTCAGCATCGGCCCGACCAGGGTAACGGGCTTGCCCTTGAACGTGACGGCATTCGCGCGCTTGCTCATGGTGAGAATCCTCTCGGCAAGTTAGTTCGCCCGGCGAGCGGGGGCGTCAGCCCGCTGAGATAATACTCAGGGGGCTGACGCCCCCCCCGCTCGCCGAACAAGTGCATGTTATCAGAGGGTTGGATTAGAAGAACGAAGGCAAAAGTCAAACGGCGCCGCCTATGCCGATTGTGCGGCCTGCCCTCAATTGGCGCTGAACCCCGGCGGGAACGGCCGGTCGGCTCCATCGGTCGTCACGCTTGACCTCGCGGCGGTCAGGGAAGCCATCAGGAGGTTGGCGCGTCGCTCGGGGTCGAGTTCGTCGAGCAAGCGCTGTTTGTCGGCCAAGGTCAACGGCACGGCGAAGGCCAGCAAATCGACGAGAACCCCCACCGGCAAGCCGGCCTGTAAGAGCTTGTCGAAATAGGCGCCCGCGGCTTCTTGGGGCGGAAACCAGGGCCGCGCCACGTGTCGCAACTCTTTTCGCAACGCCGCCGCCACGCCCGCCGCTGGCGCGGAGCCGTCGTTGACCACATCTATCTCGATGGTGCGGTACGATTTCTCGAAGTGGATTTCCCGGCGAACCCGCGCTCGCTTCAAGCCGCGCACCAGGATGTTGAAGCGTTCGTCTTCCAGCCGTTGGTCCGCTTCGATATGGGTCAAGCAGACCACGGGATAAATCGCGGGCCGGCCATCGTAGTCGGCTTCCCAGCCCGGTTGCAGCAAGGCCAGCGCCAACAGGCGGTCGTCGGCGAGGGCGTCGATGGTCATTTGCCGATAACGCGGCTCGAAGACGTGCAACGGCTGAACGACGTGTGGATACAGCACCAGATTGGGCAGTGGAAAGACGCGCACCGCGCCGGAGAAGTCGTCGTAGTTCGGCATGTCGTCTTTCATGGCGCTCGGGGCGGGTCCTCAGTCATCTGGTTTCAAGAAGGCGTCGGCGTCGGGCCAGGTTGCCGGCGCCGGGTCGAGCGCGATCGCGGGCAGGGGTACGTCTTCCAGACGAATCGCGTGCCGATCCGGCCGGTCGGCGGCAAGCACGGGAGCGAAGCACTGGGCCATGTCGCGCCAGAAGGCGTGCGTGTCCATTCCCAGGTAAGAGAGGGCGAGCGGCTCCATGTAAGCGCGGCTCGAAGCGTAGAGCTTGGCCGCCCCGCGCAAGTTGCCGTTGGCGTAGTGGCACAGGGCGACGGCCGCCTGGATCAAGCCCTGGTAGAACCGCTTCTCCGGCCGCGCCGAGTCCTGCCACAGATCTTCCCAAACCTCGTGGGCTTCGAAGAAGTCCCCGCGGTTGAACAGCACGATCCCCGCCAGGTAGCGCTCGTCGTAATCTATAGCCGGTTCGTCCATCCCCTCATTGTAACCACCGCCCCTTTCTGCTTCACCGTCCACCGTCCACCAACCACCGTCCACCGCTTCCCGAGAATTATTTGCCCCGCACCGACGCCTAATCGCCCGCGCCGGTGTTCTATAGTCACAGTCGCCGGCGCGGTGCCGGACAGTCGCTGACTCTTTATCCCTCCGGTTGATTTTTAGGGAGCTCGTTCATGGTGCGCAAACTGGTCGTCACGGTCCTCGCGTTCGTGTTCTGCGTGGGTCTGACCATCGCGGCCGAGGTCTCTGGCTCGCTCAGCAAGGTCGATGTCGATGGCGGGAAGATCACCATCAAGAATGGCAAGAAGATGACGACCCTTCCGGTGGCCATTGACGTGAAGGTGAAAAACGACAAAGGCGAAGACATCAAGGAAGGCATCAAGTCGGAGAAGCTCAAGGAAAACGTGGACGTCATCCTCACCACCAGCGGCAAGAAGAAGAACGCGGTGGTCACGGAAATCAAGCTGAAGTAGTTTTCGCCACGGAAACCTGAGCCTTCCACCGAGGGGCCGGCCGCGCTTTCGAACGCCGTCATCTATGCTTTGAGGGAACTGGCACGCGGCGAAGCGTCGCTAACCAACCTACCTTCGCCTTGACACGCCGCTCAACGCTGTGCGATCTTCCGGCGAACCCGTATTCGCCCGGAGGACGCAGGCCATGTCGGATGCCACGGACGGCTGGACGTTGTCGCTGGTGATCCCCGCCTACAACGAGGAAGCGGGCATCGCCGCCGCCATCGCCGAGGCCGACGACGCGCTCGCCGCTCTGGCCGCCGACTACGAAGTGCTGATCGTCGATGACGGCAGCGACGATGCCACATCAATAAACGCGGAAGCGGCCGCGCGGAGTCGGCCGCGCGTCCGCGTGCTGCGCCACCCCACGAATCGCGGCTACGGCGCCGCCCTGCGCACCGGCTTCGAGAACGCCCGCTTCGCCTACGTCGCCTTCACCGACGCCGATTGCCAGTTCGACCTGGCCGACCTATCTCGTCTCGTCCCCCTGGCCGCCCAGGTTCCGCTGGCCGTCGGCTATCGCGTCCGCCGGCAAGACCCCTGGCGGCGCCGCTTCCTCTCCTGGGGCTACAACGTCCTGGCCCGAACCCTCCTCGGCACCCGCGTCCGCGATTGCGACTGCGCCTTGAAGGTATTTCGCAAGGAAGCGCTCGCGGAACTGCTCCCCGAGACGGCCGGCTTCTTCGTCAACACCGAGATGCTCACCCGCGCTCGGCAGCACGGCTTCGCGGTGGCCGAGGTCGGCGTCCGCCATCGGCCGCGCCTGCATGGCAGCAGCAAAGTCTCGCTCGGCGACGTGCCGCGGACGTTGCGCGCCCTCCTACCATTCTGGTGGACGCGCGTCCTATTCCCTGGTGTAGACAGGGAGACAGGGAGACAAGGAGACAAGGAGAAGGGGAGACACGAACGCGCGGGCTTCTCCGTGTCTCCCCTTCTCCTTGTCTCCTTGTCTTTGTTCCTCGCGGCCAGCTTGCTCTTCTTCGGAAGACTGGGACTGCCGCTGCAAGAACCGCAGGAGCCGCGTTACGCCGAGATTCCGCGGCAGATGCTGGCCGAAGGGCGCTTCGTCGTCCCCGTCCTTCATGGCCAGGACTACCTCGACAAGCCGCCGTTGCTCTACTGGCTGGTGATGGGCAGTTACCGCGCGTTCGGCGTCCACGATTGGGCGGCGCGCTTGGTGCCGTGCCTGGCCGGCTTCCTGTGCGTCGGCGCGACCTATTGGTGGGGCTGGAAGACCGTGGGGCCGCGCGCGGCCTGGCTTGGGGCGCTGGTTTTGTGCCTGTCGCCGCGCTTCGTGCAACTATCGCGCCTGGTGACGATGGACGGCTTGCTCTGTCTCTGGGTGGTGCTGGCGTGGGCGATGGCCCACGTTGCCATGAGCGAAGGCCGATTGCGACCGGGTTGGTGGTTCGTATCGGCGCTGGCCTGCGCGCTGGGGCTGCTGACCAAGGGGCCGGTGGCGTTGGTCCTGATCGCTGGGCCAGTGTTGGCGTATAGCTTGCTCGATGCCCGCGCGGTTCGGCCCGGCTGGCGCCAGTGGCTCGTTTATCTCGGCGTGGCGGGCGGACTGGCGGCCCCGTGGTATGTGGCCGCGATGGCCTGCGAACCGCGCTTCGCCGCGTATTTCTTCGGCCTGCACAACGTCCGCCGCTTCGTGGCCCCGTTCGACCACGAGGAGCCGTTCTGGTTTTACGCGCCGGAACTGCTGGTCGGCATGTTGCCCTGGACCCTTTTATTGCCGGCGTTCGTCGTGTACCTGCGAAGGTGGGGGGAGCGCCGCCCAGCGGCGCTCGGCTTTTTCCTGCTCGCATCCCTGAGTTGTTTGGCTTTCTTCTCGCTCGCCGGCTGCAAGCGGGCCAGCT
>JBBSES010000319.1:0-5867 GCA_038239465.1 Gemmatales bacterium | reverse complement strand
TGAGAAAGCTGATCGCTGATAGCTACCAGGAGTTAGACGATGAACCTCAAGACCACTCTCGCGTTGCTCGTCCTCGTGGTCGCCGGGGGCGTCTTGTTCACGCTCGGGCCGACCCTGCCCCCTGGCTTGGGTCTAGGGCAACCCGTGGCTCCGACGGGGGCCGGCACCTCCGCAGTGCTGGCGAGCGAGATCACGGCCGACAAATTGAAGCGCGTCGAGATCGACGGGCCGGCCGGCAAAGTGGTCCTGGAACGCGGGCCGGGCGGCGACTGGAGCCTGCCGGGCAAGTGGCCGACACGCCAACCGGAAGTCGAGGCGCTGGTCAAGGAACTGGGCGCGTTGGCCCCGCGCTTCGCCCCGGTGCCGGTCGAGGAAGCGTCCGATTTGCAAGTCTACGGTTTGAAGCCGCCGAGCGTCACGGCCATCGTGACGGCCGACGACAAACGCTATCGCCTGCAATTCGGCACGGAGCCGGGCGACAACAACCGCGTGGCGCGGCCGACCTATTTGCGGATTGCCGACACGATGAACGATGCTTGGCAAGACAAGCCGGAAGTGGTCCGCTTGCGTCCCGGATTGGCCGCCGACCTCGGCCGCCCCGCCGAGTTCTATCAACAGCGCCGCCTCTTCCCCAGCGAGCGCGTCGCCAAGGCCGACGACGCCAAGGAGAAGGTCGATCAACTTACCGCCACCGGCGTCACGGCCAAGGACGGCATGGAGACGATGACGCTCGCCAAGGATGCCGATGGCTGGCGGCTGACGGAACCCGTGACCGACCGGGCCGACCCCGAGGCACTCCAGAAACTGCTCCGCGCCGTGCCCGACTTGTGGGCCGAGCGCTTCGTCGATGCACCCAAGGGCGGGCTGAAAGAAGTTGGCCTGGAGAAGCCCGAGCGCACGCTGACCGTGGTGCGCCCCGGCGGCGAGGCGATGACGCTGGAGATCGGCAGTGCGGTGCCCCGAGCAAAGAAAGACGCGCCGCCGGAAATCCCCTTCCCCGGTATGCCGCCGCGTCCCAAGCCGGAAACCTTTCGCTACGCCAAGCTGCAAGACAACGGCCAAATCTTCACCGTCAAGGACGCGCCGCTCAAGGATATCTTCGTCAGCCTGGGCAGCCTGCGCGATCCAAAGCTGGCGTCGTTCAAGCCGGACGACGCGGTGCGCCTGGAGATGACGCAAGGCGACAAGGAAATCGTCCTCGTCAAAAAGGAAGGCCGCTGGCACCTGGAAAAGCCGCTGGCCACGGACGCCGATGGCGCCAAAGTGACGGAGTTGTTGACGGGATTGGCCAAGCTGGAGGCGAAGGGCGACGACGTCATCGACAAGGGCGACGCCAAGGAATATGGCCTGGAAACGCCGCCCGCCACGCTTACCTTGTCATTGGAAGAGCCGATCAAGGACAAGAAGGAAACCAAAGCGCGGACCATCAAGTACCTGTTCGGCGCCAAGGCCAAGGACGGCGGCAAGGTCTACGTGCGCGTGGACGGTTGGCCGCGCGTCAATGCCATTGGTAAAGATGTGGCCGCGCTGGCGGAACGACCGGCGCTCGCCTATCGCGGCCGTGGCATCCTCAACTTCGAGGCCGGCGATCTCGCGCAAATCGAAGTGGAGCGTGGCAAGGACAAAGTGGTCCTCAACCAGACCGACGGGCAATGGAAATTGACGCAGCCGGTCGAGGCGGGCGTGGACCCGGCCAAGGCCCGCACCCTGGCTCTGGCGCTCGGGCGTCTCGGCGCCATCGAGTACGTCAACGACGCGCCCACCCCGGAAGACCTCGATAAGCAATTTGGCCTAGCCAAGCCGGATTTGAGCGTGACCCTGACCTTCACGGGCGAAGGCAAGCCGCGGACGCTGCTGGTCGGCAAGCAAAAAGGGGACAAGACCGAGTATTACGCCAAGATGGCCGACGCCCCCGCCGTGTTCACCATTCCCAAGGTGATTCACGACGACATCGACCGCGACGCGCTCGCCTATCGGCCGTTGCAACTGTGGCACATGTCGCCGGACGACCTGACGGCCGTGCGCGTGGCCCAGCCCGGCCAAGCCGCCTATGCCCTCGAACGCGAGGTCGGCAAATGGAAAGTGACCGGCCCTTTCGAGGCACCCGTCAGCGCCCGCCAAGCCGATACGATGGCCAACGCCCTGGCGACGCTGAAAGTCGAACGCTATGAAACGCACGCGGCCAAGGACCTGGCGCCGTTCGGCCTCGACAAGCCGTTCCTCCGCTTGACCGTGGTCGAAAAAGCGGAGGAAGGCAAGCCCGCCAAGGAGCAGACGTTGCTCGTCGGCAAGCCGACCGCCAAGGGAGCCGAGACGCGCTACGCCAAGCTCGCGGACGGCGACGCCATCGTCGTCGTCGGTCCCGCCGTGGCCCGCGCCTTCGACGGCGGGCCGCTCGATTTCCTCGACCGCAACCTGTTGACGATCTCGGGCAACACGGTGCGCCGCCTCAAGAGCGTCGGAGGCGACGGCACCATGACCGTCGAACGCGACAAGGACGGCGCCTGGCGCGTCGAGGCCAACGGCGTCAAGTTCGCGCCCGACAAGGCCGCGTTGGCGTCGATGCTCTCGGTGTGGTCCAACTTGCAGGCCCAGCGCTACGCGGCTTATGGGCCTAAAGTAGACCTGCCGATGTACGGCCTCGACAAGCCGGCCGCGACCGTCACGATCACCGCGCAATCCTCCGATGACGCCAAGCCGACCGAACATACGCTCGCCCTGGGCAAGTCGGTGGACGGCGGCGAACACTATGCCCGGCTCGACGACGGCATGGGCGTCATCGTCCTGAGCAAGTACCAGGCGGAAGGACTGACGAAGTCGTACCTCGACCTCGTCGATCGCGCCTTGTTGAAATTCGACGCCGCCGCCGTCACCGGCCTGTCGCGCAAGATGGCCGATCAAGAAATGGAACTGGCCAAACGCGACGACGGCTGGCACATCGTCAAACCCGCCGAGCAGCGCGGCGACGATAAGGCGATTGACAAATTGCTCGAACAGCTTTCGCGCTTGCAGGCGACGCGCATCGCCGCTTACCCGGCCAAGGGGTTGAAGAAATTCGGCCTGGCCGACCCAACGGCAACCCTCACCATCCGCCTCGGCGAGGACAAGGGCAAGGAACGCATCCTCAACATCGGCAGTGAAGTACCCGCCGCCGAGCGCGAGCCGGGACAATACACCGAACGCTATTTCCACGTCGAAGGGAGCGACGCCGTCGGCGTCATGGCCGGCGATCTGGCGCGGCAGCTGCTGGCCGCTCCCGTGGGCTTCCGCGACCGAGCCGTCGCCAAGTTCGCCGACGCCGATAAGGCGATCCTCGAACGCGGCGCCCGCAAGGCGACCTTCACGCGCGTGGACGGCACCTGGAAGCTGACCGAGCCAATCGAAGCCGACGCCGAGCAAGGCGACCTGCAGGACTTCGTCGATGACCTGGCCCACCTGCGTGGCGACGAGTTAGTGACGGACAAGGCGGCCGACCTAAAGACCTACGGCCTCGACAAGCCGCAAGCCCGCTGGCGCTTTCTGTCGGGCGACAAGGAAGTCCTCGCCCTGCTGGTCGGCGGCCTGGAAAAAGGCAAGGGGAGAGCCTACGCCAAGACGGCGGGCGGCGACCTGATCTTCCTCCTCAGTCCCACGCAGACGACGCGGGCGCTGGGCGAATACCGCAACCGAACGCTCTGGCCGGCCCTCGATCCCAACGTCATCGAGCGCGTCGAATTCAAGACGGGCAAGACATCGTTCGCCCTGGAGCAGACCGACGGCAAGACCTGGCATGTCGTCGGCAAGCCCGAGGTGAAAGTGAACACCGCAACGCTCAACGACACCCTGGCGGCACTGGGCGGCCTGAAGGCCGAGCGCACCGTCGTGGACGCCAACCCCGACTTGAAGCTGTTCGGCCTGGACGCGCCGACGCTGATCATCGACGTGAAGCTGCGCGAGGGCGGCACGCGGGTCCTGCAAATCGGCCGTTCGGAGGGCGAGTCGAAGCGCTCCTACGCCCGCGTCGCCGACGGCAAACGCGGCGACGTGTTCATCATCTCGGAAGCGGATGGGGCACGCTTGATACGCAAGCTGGCGGATTTGACGAAGAAGGAGTGACCCGAGCGGAGAACGCTTCCATGCCAGTCGCCGATGCCGACCTTCGGGACCGCTTCGCTCGCCGAATTACTTGGGGCTTGCGAATCAGCCGAGTATCGAGCCAAGATCGAAACCGCCGCGCACATCCAAAGTGCCGATGGCCTTGCCGACCTGGGAAACCGAATCGAAGCACTTCACTCCGCGCCGACGGCCATCGCCAGCTTCGCGCTGACACCGGAATCCTTCGAGGACACGATTAGCAACGTCATCTTTCTGGGAGGGGACACCGACACCCTCGCCGCGATGGCGGGGGCCTTGTCCGGGGCATACCAGGGAGAGAGACGGCTGCCGGCTCGGCTCATCGGGCTATTGGAAAGCAGTCCCAAAGGGCGCGACTACATACGGAAACTTGCGGCGGATTTATTCGCCTCCTATTGCCGTGAGCGAAAGACGGAGAAGTGACGATCGGCCCCACGTCTGGTCTCCGGCCTCATTCCCCGATCGGCCGAATCCGCTTGCGGCGCTTGTGCAGCGTGAAGCCGCCGTAGTTCTTCTTGAGACTGCCCGCTTTCGCCAGGTTCTCGGGCACGATACCGACCACGAATTCCCCGCCCATCTGCTGGCTGCACCCCACGCACAGCCGCGTGTCGGGCAGCGCCTCGATGCGTTCGCTCGGTAGCATGGCGCCGCAGCGTTCGCAGGGTCGCGTTTTCGCACTCATCGTTTTGCTTCCTCCCGGTCGTGGTTCCCAGCGCGCGCCGCCGTCGGCCCGCTTCACCAGGGAATACGGTTCTCGGCCGCGCGCCTTCAGCGGGTTTAACGGCAAAGGGGACGAAAAAGGACGGGCGGCTCTCCGATGGAGGTCCGCCCGTCCCACTCGACTGCGATCATTATGCCCGTTGACTTCGAAGCACGCAATGCCGCGTGACCAAAACCGAGGCGATTGGCGTCGGTATCACAACGTGCTATAACTCCAACTCACCGGCCGGCCGTCGCGGTACGGCATGACGCCGTGAAATTGCCGGTCACATATGTCGAACACCAGCGGCAGGAAGTAACGGTCGCCCTCCCACAACGGCAGCTCCAATATCCGCTCGATTTCGACCCATGCCAACGTGCCCTCGGCGTTCTCGCTTCGTGGCGTCCCGCTGAACCGGGTCACGACGAAGATGAAGCCGAACCAGTCTTCGCCCTGCGCGCCGAAGCCGGGCCAACTCATGGTGCCGCGTAAAACCAGCGATTCGCACTCGATGGCGGCCTCCTCGCGCAATTCGCGGCGCATGCCGGCGACCACGTCTTCGTTGGCTTCCAGCTTGCCGCCGAGGCCGTTGTATTTGCCGAAATGCGGGTCGTCGGGCCGGCGGTTGCGGTGGACGAGCAGCACGCGCGTACCGTCGGCGGAGAGGACGTAACCCAAGGTGCCGAGGATCGGTCGATAGGGCATGACGACGCACTAACGGGTGAAGTGTTGCGTATTGAAGTACAACTGGCAGTCGGCGTCCGCGCCGGGCCGGAGAACGGCTTCGAGAGCGGCTGCCGCTTGCCGAGCCTCAGCGACACTGCCGAAGACCAAAGGCCGATAGGCCTCACCCGCTTGCCGGGCGCAGGCGATCAGGGCGAAAGGGCCAATCTCAGCGCGTAGCCAGGCGCGGCCGTCCGGGGCCGGTTCGACTTGCGCCGTGCCCGTGCCGACGACAAGCGCCTTGCCCAGGTTGGTTGCCAGCAGCGACGCCTCGGGTCGGCCCGCTTCGTGGAATCGAGTTGTCGGCAAGCCATCGTCGCCACGGCGCACG
>JBBSES010000318.1:0-5873 GCA_038239465.1 Gemmatales bacterium | reverse complement strand
ATTTTGCTCACCTTTATCGGCTTCATCGCCGTTCTCTATTTCGCCTTTTCCAGCAAGAAACCGGGATCCACCAACCCGACGCGCAAAACCAGTTCCGTGTCCTCGGTGCCGGGCAAGGGCGACCATCGCACGATCCGCGACGCCCTCTTGAACGCCGAGCCGGGCGACCGCATCGTCGTCCTCGACGACGTGGCCGAGTACCTGGATATCGGCAAACTGGGCCGTTCCGTCCGCGACGTGACCATCGAAGGCGATCCCAACCTGGGAAGGCGCGTGGTCTGGAAGCCGCCGCCGCCAGGATCGGACGGGGCGCCGACGCAAATTCCCACGCAACTGCTCGCCCTCTCGCATTGCCCTGGCCTGACCCTCAAAGGGTTTCACTTCAACGGCCAGCCCCCCAGCCCCGCGATCCGCCAACTGCTGACCATTTTCGGCCGCTGCCCTGGGCTTCGCCTGGAGAACCTCTCCTTCGAGGGCTACGGCAACGCCGCTCTCAAGTTGGTCAACGCCAGCGGCGAGGCCGACCGGCCCCTCGTGCTGCGCGGCCTGCGCGTCTACAACCCCCTTGGCGATGCCGAAGCCGCCCTGGCCATCGAGGTATCGCGCGACTTTCCCGGCCTGAACGTGGCGGATCACGTGCGCGTGGAAGGGTGTCGATTCGAAGGGCCGTGCAAAACCGCCGTCAGCCTGCACGCTTCCGCCAACTGCGACATCGCCGGCCTTGAGCTGCGCCACAACCGCATCACCAACCCCCGCGGCGACGCCATCGCCTTCAAGAGAGAACACGGCCAACCATCTCCCGGATTGCGCTTGACCCTGGAAGGCAACACCATCGCCGACGCCGCGATGGGCCTGCGCCTCGAATCCATGCCGAAGGTCGAGAAGAGCCGCTTGCTCCTCAAGAACAATCTCTTCGTCCGAGTGGCGCAGCTGGCGAACCTCGACCCCGACCCGCAACTCACCTCCGAGCGCGGCCCCGCCGAGGCGCCGGCTTCGTGGATCTGGTTCGACGAAGGCGACCCCGGCAAGGAGGCCCCCGCAGGCAACGTCTTCTTCCGCAAGTCCTTCATCGTGCCCAAGAATGCCGGCCTTTCGTCGGCTACCCTCGACGTGATATGCGACGATTCCTGCACGGTTTGGCTGAATGGCGCCGCCTGGAAGAGTCCGGCCGTCGAACTCAAGACCAACCGCGTCGCCGCGTTCGACGTGACCCCCTTCCTGCTGACCAGTACCCAGAGCGATACCGCGAACCTGCTGGCCGTCCAGGGGACCAACCACGGCGGCCCCGCCGGCTTACTCCTGCAACTGACCTGCACCTTCGCCAATTGCGGCGAACGCCAGGTGCTGACCTTCAGCGACCGCTCCTGGAAAACCTGCCGCGGCGACAACCTGCCCGCCGACTGGACCACCGCTTCCTTTCAGGAAAGCGATCAGTGGAAACCGGCCAAGGTCATCGGCCTTTACGGCAAAGCCGGGAAGACGGATGCGACCTGGGACTCCTGGGCCAACGTGCAACTTCGCAAAGCCGCCGCCCGAATCTGCCCCGCCGACACCGGCAGCGTTCGCGACCCGCGCTCGCGCGAGGGCAACATCGCCCTCGGATCTCGCGTCATGGATTGCGGCACCCTCGGCAGCAACCCCGACGGCGATGCCCAGTTCCTCCGCTATCCCGCGGACAGTCCGCTCAACCAGGCGGGCATCGGCGGCGGGCCGGTGGGGGCGCCGCCGAGTAATTAGGGGAGACGCGAAACTGGACCAGGATCGATACCGGGTGCCGTGAAGCTAATCGTTCGTGGAAGAAATTCATCAGGGGGGCGAGGCGTGAAAATCGAGGTGGAAGAATTGCTAGACTCCGTACCCGCCCTCGGGATACCGGGAACGCGGATTGGCCTGCCGGACGATGCAACCCCGGTGGCCATCGCCGATCCCGGCCAATTCGCCGCTGGCCTCGACGCCGCGCTTCAGGCTTTCCGCGAACTGCGCCCATCAGCCCCCTATCTCGTGAATGCCGAAATCAACTCTTATCACAAGGAGGTATGGATTCGGTTCGTTCAGCCCGGACCAAATACCGATCGCGGGCGGTTCGCGTTCGAGCGGTGGGACATCGCTCAGTGCGGCATTTTCGCAAGCCAGAGTAATCCGCATAGCTTCACGGTTATGCCGGATTTGGATGATGCAAAGGTTGCTTCGGCACTACACCAACGCATCACGTTCGCGCTGTCGGATTGGACGGATTTACCCGTGGAAGACGGCGGCGTCGATGCGATCTTCGCCACCAATGCTCTGCCCCGCGATTCAGCTGTCGAGCAGGTCAAGGTCTTGAACGAATGGATCCGAGCCGTCAGACCGGGAGGCATGGCGTTCATCGCCCAGCACAACTTCCCCGACATCCACTACAAATCCGTTTTGGGCGATGCCGGTTGGTTCGAGACCAATATCAGCTGCGGCAAACGTCCGGCCGAATCGAAAACGACAGCGTATCAAGTCCTCTGTTCCTCGGGGTGAGGGTACGATGTTACAACTGTCGATGGGTGGCAAAGGCCGCAAGGTCGGCTTGGTCCATGATTGCTGGTTGTGGATGCCAAAGGTAGCACGGTATCCTGTCAATGGAATTCGTAGGAACGGAGGAGCGGAAGTTATGCCAACGAGCGTCAAATCTTTGGGCATCGACCAACTCCCCCGCGAGGAGCGGCTCGCCCTCATGCTGGAAATCTGGGACACCATTGCGGACGAGCAACCGGCGCCAGCACTTAGCCCGGCCAGGCAACGGGAACTGGCACGGCGAGCGGCGGAGGATGATGCCGCTCCCGACGATGTCGTCCCCTGGGAAGTAGTCAAGGCTCAGACGCTCGCTCGGTTGCGGAAGCCATGAGTATGCCGATGGTGTTCCGTTCCGTCGCTCAAACCAAGTTCGACGACGCGGCTTCCTGGTACGAAGCACAACGCCCCGGTCTGGGCGCGGATTTCGTGTTCGAGGTTGAACGGATATTGGGGATGATCGCAAGCCAGCCGGATCGATATCCATTCGCGTCCGGCGGTATACGCGAGGGTTTGGTTCGCAGGTTCCCGTACTGCGTTTATTACCGCGTAAAACCGAATCGTGTAGTGATCCTCGCGGTAATCCATGCTTCACGCGACCCCGCTGTCTGGCAATCCCGTATCTGATTTTGTCTTACACTCCGGAAATGAGGCACGTGCTGCGCGGCGGCATGGCTGTCCATGCGCCGGCATTCGAACGGCCGTTAATCGTGGCACCGCCTCTTCCTTATACTCATTGCCAATAATCCTCGCCAACCCTTCACATTCATTTCTTCCCTCCCTCAAAAAGTCATCCTAATCTACCCCAGTTCCCACACTGTCCCAGTTTTCAACCCGGAGCAAGCGCCATGACCGTAGCGTCCGTCGCCAAGTCGTCTCGTGGCAGTTCGTCCCGCCGCTTTCGCCCGGCCGTGGAAGTATTGGAGGATCGTTGCGTGCCGAGCGCGGGCACGACGCTCGATCCCGTCATCGCTGGCGTCAACATCCAGGCGCTGCTGACGACCGGCACGCTCGTGCCGCGCACCGGCTTCCCCGGCCAGCAATACCGCATGGTGGGCGTGCCGGATGGCCTCGGCGCCTTCGACGCGGGGGACGGCACCGTGCAGCTCTTCATGAATCACGAACTGCGGACGACCGTCCCCAGCGAGCCGATCGTCGGCGCGCCCACGTTCATGGGTTCGTTCGTCTCCAAGTACATCCTCGACAAGAATACGGGGGCCGTCCTTTCGGGCGACGTGGCGTTCAGCACCGTGGTCAACGGCACGAACTCGACGCCGGTGAGCGGCGCCTTCGGCCGCTTCTGCTCCGGCTTCCTGGGCGGCCCCGCGCAGGGCCTCGACCGCATGATCTATTTCGCCGGCGAGGAAAACACTGCCTCGGGCACCTTCGACGGCAAGGGCGGTCAGGGCGTGGCCATCTTCGACGGCGTGGCCCACATCCTGCCCGAACTGGGCCACTTCGAGAAGGAAAACCTGCTCGTCATGCCGAACACCGGCAATCAGACGGTCATCCTCAGCACCGAGGACAACGGCAGCCTGACCAGTCAGGTCTACATGTACGTCGGCAACAAGGTCGCCGGCGCCAACGACCCGCTGATTCGCAACGGTCTGGTCGGAGGGAAATTGTACGTACTCACCGGGGCGGGCCGCAGCGAAGCCAACTTCCACAAGGGGGACGGCACGGTCGGTGTCGGCTGGGCGGAAATCCCGAACCCGGCGAGCCTCACCGACGTGCAACTCGAAGCCGCCGCTCAGGCGCGGGGCAGTTTCAACTTCGTGCGCGTCGAAGACGGCGCCTTCGATCCCACCAACCCGTCGGCGTTCTATTTCATCACGACCGGCACGGGCGCCGAGAGTCCGATCAATCCCGATTCGCTGGGGCGTCTGTTTCGGCTC
The DNA here is from genome assembly GCA_038239465.1 of Gemmatales bacterium. GTDB lineage: Bacteria > Planctomycetota > Planctomycetia > Gemmatales > Gemmataceae > JBBSES01. The sequence continues at coordinate 1,440 of JBBSES010000318.1, read as the reverse complement.
GTCCTCGACCCGAGCAATCCGCTGGCCGGCGGCCGGCTGACGACTCTCCTCGAAGGCGACCGAGGCGACCCGCTCGTCAACCCGGACAATATCGACATCAACTCCCTCGGCCAGATGATCATCCTAGAAGATCCGAATTTCCCCGAGCACAACGGCGGCAACGCGGTCGGAGACGCTTTTTGGGCATCGCGCGGCAATCGCGATTCTAGCGTTTTCCTGTATGACCTGCGCACCGGCGACCTGGCGCGCATCGCCCAGATCGACCGCGCGGGCAATACGCCGGCCGGCGACAACGCCGGGACGAAGGGGAGTTGGGAGTCTAGCGGCGTTATTGACGTGTCGGCCATCTTCGGCCCGGGCACCTGGCTGCTGGACGTTCAGGCCCACACGATTCTCAACAGCAACAACCAGGTGGGCCGCGAAGGCGGGCAGCTGCTGCGTATCAACACCGCCAGCGTCTTCTATCGCCGCTTCGCCACGGGCGCGGACGCCGGCGGCAGCCCGCAGGTCAACCTCTACGACGCTTCGGGCAACATGCTCCGAGCCGCCGCGTTCGCCTTCCCTCCGAACTTCACGGGAGGCGTCCGCGTAGCCATCGGCGATATCACCGGCGATGGCGTGCCCGACGTCATCGCCGCCGCCGGCCCGGGGGGCGGGCCGCAGGTCATCGTCCTCGACGGGCTGACGATGACCCAAATCGCGGGTCCGTTGGGCAGCTTTTTCGCCTTCGATTCCCGCTTCACCGGCGGCGTCTATCTGGCCGTCGGCGACGTCAACGGCGATGGCCGCGCCGACATCATCTGCGGCGCCGGCGAAGGCGGCGGCCCCCAGGTGACCGTCTTCAGCGGCCGCGACGGCAGCATTATCAAGAGCTTTTTCGCCTTCGGCACCTCGTTTACCGGCGGCGTCCGCGTGGCGGCCGGTGATTTCAACGGCGATGCCCGCGCCGACATCGTCGCGGCCGCGGGACCGGGCGGCCTGCCTCAGGTCACGGTCTTCAGCGGCGCGGCGGACAACGCCGTGCTCCTGAGCTTTTTCGCCTTCGACGGCAAGTTCAGCCTGGGCTTGAACGTGGCCGTGGGCGACGTGAACGGCGACTTCATCCCCGACATCATCGTCGGCGCGGGCGCGGGCGGCTTGCCTCAAGTGTCGATCTACGACGGCCGCGACGCGCGTCTCATCCGCAGCTTCTATGCGTTCGACCAGTCCTTCACCGGCGGCGTTCGCGTCCGTTTCCTGCCGGACATCAACGGTAACGGCCGCCCGGAAGTCATCGCCGCCGCTGGCCGCGGCACCAGCCCGCAAACGTCGGTCTTCGACAGTTCGACGCTCGCGCTGCTGGGCAGCTTCTTCGCCTACAACCCTCGCTTGAGCGGCGGGTTGTTCGTTTGATGGGCTTTGAGCTTTGAAAAAGGGGTCGGGAGTCATTTCCGCGACGGT
>JBBSES010000317.1:0-5874 GCA_038239465.1 Gemmatales bacterium | reverse complement strand
CTGTTCGCCACCCTGGTGTTGTCCCCCCCCCCCCGCTCGCTGGCTTGACGTGTTCACATTGGGTTTCCATTGAAAGCAGGAGGGTATTGACATGAGCATGCCCCAACCGCAGCCACTGTTCACGGTGGACGAATACCTCGCCTTCGAACGCGCCGCCGAGGACCGGCACGAATATATCGACGGCCACATCTACGCGATGGCCGGCGAGAGTCCCGAACACGGCGATATCTCCGCGAACCTGATAATCGCCTTGGGGACGCAACTCAAGGGCAAGCCATGCCGGTTGCGCACCAAGGACACCAAGGTCCGCGGCGGGCCGATGCCGCTCTCGGGCCGTGGCAGGCGCGGCACTTTCTCATACCCCGATCTTGTGGTCATTTGCGGCGAACCGGAATACCACGATGCCCACGGCGACATCGTCTCCAATCCGACCGCGATCGTGGAAGTTCTGTCGCCGTCCACGGAGAACCATGACCGCGGCGTGAAGTTCGCCCGCTATCAGATGTGGAATCCGTCGCTGACCGACTATTTGTTGGTCTCTCAAATCGAACCGCATGTCGAACACTTTCGCCGCCACCCCGATGGCGTATGGACGTTTCAGCGCCATTTGGGGCTGGCGTCGCGGGTCGAGATTCCCTCGATTGGCTGCGTACTAAATCTAACGGACGTGTACGACCGGATCGCGTTCCGTCCGAGCGACGACGCGGTCGGTCAACCCTGAGCCACGCACAGCAGGACGAGCAGCGTTCCTAGGCCGAGGAACAAGGCCCATTTGACCTGGCCGACGCGGCGCTGGAAGCGCGGTTCGACGGTCGGGTCCGCGAGCATCCTTTGCAAAAACTCGACGCGCCGCGCGATGGTCGAGTGTTGCCACGATTGAAACCAGCCCGGTTTGCTGCGGCTCATGCCATTCAGACACGCCACTTTTTCCAGCGCCGAAATAAAGGTAGCGATGCCGGTCGGACACAGGCCACGCCCCTCGGAGGGCAGCGCGGCATCGTCGTGGCTCGCGCACTCCGCCCGGGCGCAGGAGACGGCCCGGCAGCCGTAGATGTCGGCCTGGCGCTCGCAGCGGCGCGACAGGAAGCCGAAAACCACGAAGATATACAACCCCACCAAGGGCAGCAGCGGTAACTCGGCGCCGTCGAACGTCGGTTCGAGCAGCGGTTCGAGCATGGGAATTTGCGCGACCAGGGCGAGCGCCGCCAATCTCCAGGAGAGCGCCAATACGATCAGGCTCATGAAGAGAAAGCCGAGGTAGTAAATCATATGGAAGTGCTTGACGTGGCCGACCTCGTGGCCGAATACCGCTTCCAATTCCTCGTCGGTCAGGCCATCGATCAGGCGATCGGTCATGACCACGTAGCGGGGCGCGGGCAGCACGCCGACGACCATGGCGTTGGCGACGCCGCCGTGCGTGTTCCACAGAAGTACATCGCTGCAGCGGAAGCGCAAACGTCGCGCTTCGGCGAGCAAGCGCTCGCGGAGCGGCCCGGCGGGCAAGGACTGCAAGCCGAGGACAAACCGCAACACCCACGGCAGGCAGATGAAGACGCCGATGAGCAGTCCGAACGCGGCCAGCGGAAAGCGGTCGTCGCCGCGGAGCGCGGGAAACTGGCGCAGCAGTCCTTGCGCGACGACGAGCAGCGTCACCGGCGCGACGACGAGGGCCAGGTTTTGCTGGGCGTGGAAGAAGACGAATTCGCGCCGCGTCCAGAAGGGCCGCGCGGCCAACGATGCCCCGGCGCCGTCGTGGACGGCCCGTTCAACGTCGAAGAAACAGGCCCAGGAGGCGAGCAAACCCACGAGGAACGGCAGCAATAGGCCGAGTTCGGCGGCCGGCAGCAACGTCGCGTCGTCGCCCGCCCCGATCGTCAGCGACTGCGTGACCACCCAGCCCCAGCCGAACGTGAACATGGTCAGGCCATAGGCGCCGATCAGGGCGAAGATGTGATAGCCGCGAAAGCCGCCGTAGCGACGCAACGCCGCCTCGCGGTTTTCCGGCTCGCGCAGCAGGATGAAATGGATGTAGCGCGTGAAGGCGAACGTGACCGCCAAAACGAGGACGACCGGCGCCCAGGCGAGCGCGGCCCAGGCGGCGACGGGACCGTCGCCGGGAGCCGGCCAAGTAGGGACCATGCAGGCGACGGCCACGACCAGCAGCAGAAGAAACGGCATTCTCCGCGGGCCTCCGTCCGATCCGGTTCGTCACGTTCAATTATATAGTACCGGAAGCGACGATCCGGGCCAATCGGCCCAACGTCGCCGGGGAGGCGACCCTATCAAGGAAGCGGCGAAACATCGGCGACCGGCGCGCGCGGCCATAGCCGCGCGATCACGTGGCGCGTCAGACGCAGCGCGCGATAGCCCAGGGCAATCATAGGAAGGAAGGCGAAGGGCCAGCCCCAGCCTCCGGCGAACAGCAGAATGCCGAGGAAGCCGAGCAAGGCAACTGGTTCCGGCCAGGCCCCCGGAAAATAATGGCCAACGATCCACAGTCCTACCAGAAGTACCACCAACAAGCTGGAGGAAGCGAATGCCTGCCCGCGGCGCGTCGCCGCTTGTGGGATCAGTTGAAAACGAGGCGTTGCCGCGCCCGTCGGCGATTGCCACGAGGAGGGCAAGCCGCGATGGAAGGGCGTCAGCGCCAGCGCCGCGGGGCCGCCATCGGTGTATGCTGCCGCGGTAGGCCGGCCGATGGAGTGCGCCTTGGCCAGGGCGTCGAACTGATCGCGCAGTTCGTGGAGACGTTGCGCCGCCGCTTGTCGATCGCTCGCGCCGGGCAATCCCAGCTGCAACTCGGCCTGCCGGCAGCAACGCTCGAAGCGCTGGCGGACATGGACGAGTTGCGCGCCGACGGCGTCGCCGGTGGAAAGGCGTGCGGCCAGGCGCTGCGCGAGTTGGAGTTGGGCCGACGCGCGCAGGTAATCGATGGCGGCGCTACCCGCCGGTTCGGCGCCAACGGTTCCGCGCGGATTTGGCTCGTAACCGACGGGCACGTGAACGGTCCAGATCGTGGGGCCGTCGGCAATACCGTCGAGTTTGGGGCCGTCAGCGCGCGGCGCATCCAGCGGTTCCTGGCCATCGGCGAAAGCCCATGTGAGGCGAACCACCCGGCCGCCGGCGCCTCCGGGCAAGGGCAGCCACAATCGCTCGGCGCCGGCTTGCAAGGGCGGGACGACCGCGCCATCGACCGTCAAGCCGCGAATCGTGGCTCCAGGGGGCAGGGAGACGCCGAGGTCGGCCCCGGCCTCGTGGTAGAGCCAGTACGTGACGTGGTGCAGCCAGCGTTGGCCGTCCGCCAGCGCGGCGGCATGTTCGGTCAGGAACACCTCCACGGGGGCCGACCGGGGTGTTACGACTTGAGGACGCAGCCGCAGCCGCCAGTCGTCCGCCTTGACCTGCCAAACGCCTCCGCGCGCGCGGCGAACGCGATCGGCCTCACCCGGCCAGCGAATCAAACCATCCACGCCGTGCTGCTCGGCCTCGACCCCCACGCCGGGATCGGTGAGCAGTTCCCCGCCCGCCACCGCCAGCCAGCGTTGCAAGCGCGTCGCGCCCGAACCAGGCACCTCCACGACCACCTCGGGCATGAACACGTCCGCGGATGGGCCCAGTGGCATCGTGCCCGTCAGCGTGAGTTGATGGCGGCGGTTCACGTGGGCGTGGCTTTCCACCGACCAGACCAGGGCGCCCGAGGCCAGGGTTTGCCTCGATTGGCGGGCGACCTCCGGCGCGGCTTGCAGGGCGGCATTTCCTTCCCAGTTGCGCAAGGCCAGCGTCAGGCCGCGGCGCCCGCCCTGAGTGGGCGGGCAATCAAGGATGGCGGCAAACCACAATTGCCGGTCGCGCACTTCCGCGAAGGTGAGCAGATAATAGTCCGACCCAGCGGCGGCGGCGGTCGTGTTGAAGCGGCCTCCGTAGCCGTCCGGCCCCTTGGTGGCGTAGAGGAGATCGGCGGTCGTTTCCTTCGGGGGACGAGGAACCAAGTTGTTCATTGTCGCCGGCTGCAGCGCCAGGCCATCGCCCGCGCTGAGGCGTAAAGTCGTCGGATGCGACCGACCCTGCATTCGCAAACAGGGCAGATCGAAGCGGCTGGCGCCGGCGGCGCGCGGCAGCCAGGCATTTAGTTGGATGGTCGCCTCGCCGGCCGGCTTGAGGAGCCAGAGTTGCAGTCGGTTGCCGGAGCGCGCCCAGGAGCGCAGGTTCGGCCCCGTCACTTCGATGCCGTTGAGACCGGGGGGAATTTCCCATTCGAGGAATGACAGCCCCATGTCAGTTGTCTTTACGGCCGCGCTGGCCCGTATCTGACACTGCCGCGGGCCGACGTTCCACGATACATCTTGATCGCAGGTCAGCTTGGCGCCGAGCGGCAACAACGTCAGGTGCAATTCGCCGCCTCTGTCGCGCTGGAAGGCGCCGTCCGGTAACTGGGTCAGGTCGTCCGTGCGCGCGGTCCCCCAGGGTTGGGCGAAGGAATCGGCGAAGGTCTTGGCCACCCGCTCCGGCGCGATACTCGTGACGGCGTGGTGATGGGCGACGGCGGCGTGCAAACCGTCCGCGCGATAGGCCAGAAACGCGGGGCCGGCCTGCGCGTCGAGAGGCGTCGGCAGCGACAGCGCGACGGTACGGCCCAGCGCGTTACGCGGCACCAGTTCCAGGCAGACTTGCACCGCGCCGGTCACGGGACCGAGAAATTGCAATTCCAGCCGGCGCGTACCGCCTTCCTCCTTGACCAGCCAACGCAGCCGCGGCGCCGCCGGTTCGTTCGGCAGCGATATCGCCTCGGCGGCGACGACTTCCAGATCGGGCGGCAGGTCGAGCCGGAACGAGGAAGTCCACCCTTTGCGGACGCGATATTTCAGCAGGGCGAGAAGCCGCGCCGACGACGGCTGCAGTTCCCAGTAGTACGCTTCCTCCACGCTAACCCCAGCGGGACGCGGCTGATGGCCGTCGAGGCGCCAGCGGGCGCGGAGCGCGTTGACGGCGCCGAGGTCGGCTTCCAGGCGCAGGCCGTTGTCGTCGGCGACGTGTTGCCGGCCGCGCGCTTCGACCGCGTGAAGCAGCCCGGCGCTGCCGGGCACGTGGAGGACCAGACGGCTATGCGGCAATTCGGGAATGCCGAAGCGCAGTTCGCGTTCCTCGCCCGTGCCGCTCAACGGCGCCGCGAAGCGCAGGACCACGCTATGGCTGCCGCGCCCCTTGACCTCGAGCAGGTAGCCGACGCGCGGCGCCTGCACGGCGACGGGTCGGGCCACGGCGCCGTCGAGCAGCGCTTCCGTCAGTTGGACGTCGCTCAGCGGCAGCAAGAGGGAAGCGGCTTCGTCGCCGAAGCACTGGACCTGAAAGCGCGCCTCGAACGCCGCGCTCTGCCGTTCGGCGCGGCCTTCGTAGACGGCGCTCAACAGAACGGCGCCGCGCAAGCCGGAAGCCCCTCGCTTGGCCAGGGCGTGCAATTGATCGATTAATTCGGGAGGCACCAGCACGGTCATTTTGTCGGGATCGTTGGCGGCATCGGGCACGAGATAAACCGTGACGGGCGGCGGCGCGGCGGCCTGGCCGGCGATGGCCGTGAACCACACGAATCCGAGCAAAGTGGCGCCGGCCGGCCGCAACACCGTCGAGCGCGGCGCGGGCGCGGGACGCACCTTCGACTGGCGGACGAGATACAGCAGGCCGGCGGCGAGGGCCGTGAGCGCCGGCCAACTGGCCAGCGGACGCAACGACGCCGGCAGCCACAGGACGGCGAAACCGCTGAGGGCCAGCCAGCTCAGAAGGAAGCGGAACGCCCCGCGACGCAGGAACACGAATACCAGGCCGAGAATCCCCGCCAGGCAAAGACCGGCGATCGGCACGACGTCGGCGCGAAGGACG
>JBBSES010000316.1:0-5901 GCA_038239465.1 Gemmatales bacterium | reverse complement strand
GAGCTCATCGAAATTGAATTCGAGCAGGGCCGTCCGATAGGACTCAACGGCGAGCGCGTCGATGGCGTGCCGCTCATTGAGCGCCTCAACCAGCTCGGCGGTCAGCACGGCGTCGGCCGTATCGACCACGTGGAGAATCGCCTCGTCGGCATCAAGTCGCGCGAACTGTACGAAGCCCCGGGCGCGGTCATCCTGCACGAGGCGCACCGCGAACTGGAGTTTCTCTGTCTCACCAAGCAAGCGCATCGCTTCAAGACGCTGGTGAGCCAGGAATACGCCGACCTGGTTTACAATGGCCTGTGGTTCAGCGCGTTCCACCAAGACTTGTTCGCGTTCGTGGCCAGCAATCAGCGCTACGTCTCGGGCGTGGCGCGCGTGAAGCTGTTCAAGGGCAAAGCCACGGTGGTCGGCCGCAAAAGCGACCATAGCCTGTACAGCAAGAAACTGGCGACCTACGACGAGAAGAGCGATTACGATCAGTCGGCGGCGCAGGGGTTCATCAAGATACACGGGCTGAGCCAGACGACGCAGGCGCAAAAACAACTCTTGAAGGGCGGCAAGGGGTTCGACCTGCCGGGGTTGATGAAGCCGGGCGGGTAATCAGGGCAACAAATCGGCGACGGCGATCCGCGCTACTTCGCGCCCTTCGATGAGCAACGGCACGAATTCCCCAGCGACGTAATCGATGCGCCGCCGATACTCGGGATTGGGGTCCGGCCCAGTGGAATCGCCGTACACTTCCACCTGGCCATCGACCACGTTCAAGATCCAGTAGGCGGCAATCCCGACGCGGGCATAGAGCAAACCCTTCACGGCGCGGTCGGTGTCCAGGGAAGTATCGGCGACCTCGACGACGAGCGCCGTGTCGCGCGGCCGAGGGTGCTGGGCGCGGTAGTCGCGTTCCGACCCCCGAACGATGGTTAGGTCCGGCTCCGGTTCGCTGAAATCGGTGGCCAGGGCCATCTGCGTTCGACTGTACCAGCCAGTGGGCATAACGGCCGTCAAAGCGCGAATCAGCAGGCCCAACCCCGTGTCGCGCGGCGGATTGCGGGTCATTTTTTGGACGATCCACCCTTCCAGGAGTTCGACGCGGTCCTCCTCGCCCAGAACGCCCGTTTCCCGCATGCGCCGGTATTCATCGACGCGAAACCGGCGCACGGGCACCGGATGGCGAAACGCGGCCCGGTGTCTGCCGGCGCGGTCGAGGAACGAGGGCACCCGAATTTTCGGCGCCATGGTCGAGTTCCCTTTGATGACGATAACGCCATCAAGCAACTCGACCGGCTCGTGCGGGCTGAGAATGCCCACGTCCGCCATATGATGGTATTGGTCCACGCTAAATCGATAGACGGGTAGCGGAGGGAGGCTTTCCAGGCGGCTCGGCAAGGACGCGGCGGTTGCCATCGTAATCCCCCGGCGTTAGCGACATGTATGAATATACCACGTCGCCGGCATGATCCACCAGCGCGGTTCGGGGGGCGGCAGGAGGTCCGTTTCCCTTCTTCGCGGGAAAGCGGTATCCTCGAAAGAGGCCACACCCCAGCGAAGGGAGGAGCGCCATGCCGTCGCCGTTTCCCGGAATGGACCCGTACCTGGAGCAGCACTGGGGCGATATCCATTCCCGCCTGGTGCTTTATGCCTGCGACCAAATCCAATCGCGGCTGCCCGACGAACTGTTCGCGCGCGTCGAAGAGTATTTGGCTGTCGAGGAAGAAGATGAGGGACGGCGCGGCTACTATCCCGACGTGAAAATCACGGAGCGACCGGACATTGGGGGCGGCGTGGCGGTCGCGGCTCCTCCAATTTCCCTGGCCGGAATCGATCCTGTCATTATCCCGCTCCCCTCGGAGCCGCCGACCTTGCGTTCGATACGCATCTATCAGGAGGGCGGGCGCGTCGTCACCGCGATCGAGGTACTCAGCCCGAGCAACAAGGATGCCCGTTCCGCTCAGGAGGCGTACCGCCGCAAACGGCAGGATTTGCTGGACGGTGGCGTCAGCGTGGTCGAAATAGACCTGTTGCGCGACGGCGACTATATGCTTCTACCGGCGCGGCGGTTGCTGCCCGAGGAATGTCGGGAGCCGTATCGAGCCAGTGTGATCCGCGGTTGGAAACAATCCGAGGCCGCCGTTTACCGCGTGCCGTTGCGTCAACCCTTGCCGGCCATTGGCATCCCGTTGCGGCAAACCGACGCCGACATCCGCCTCGACTTGCAGCCGTTGATCGACGCCTGCTACGAGAATGGCCGCTACAGTCGCACCATCCATTACCGCGAAGAAGCCGTGCCGCCGTTGCGGGGCGAGGACGCCGCCTGGGCCGACGCCCTGCTCCGCGAACGCGGCAAACGGTAACTACTCATAGCGCAACGCCTCGATCGGATCCAGGCGCGAGGCCTTCCAGGCCGGGTAGTAGCCGAAGACCACGCCCACCGTCGCCGACACTGCCACGGCGGCGATGACCGCGGGCAGCGATGCCTCGGTCGGCCACTTCAAGAGCAACGCCACCAGCGCCGAACCGCCCCGGCCCACGGCGATGCCCACTGCCCCTCCCAGCAGACACAGCAACACCGCTTCGACGAGGAACTGCCGCAAGATGTCCTTGGCGCGGGCGCCGACCGCCATGCGCAGGCCGATCTCACGCGTCCGTTCCGTGACCGATACCAGCATGATGTTCATGATGCCGACGCCGCCGACCACCAGGGAGATGAGCGCCACGCACAGTAGTAGCCGCATCATAAGCGTCGAGGTCGAGGCCAATGCTTTCGTCATCTCGGCCATGTCGCGGATGTTGAAGTCGTCGGCCTGGCCCATCTTGATGCGATGGCGTTCGTGCAATAACCGCGTCACCTGTTTGATCGCCGTCGGCACCTCTGCCGTCGATGTGGCCCGCGCCAGGATTTGATCGACGTTGGTGAAGCGCACCGGCTGCGGCGTGTCGGCCGCCTGCGTCGCCGATGGCGTCGGATAGAGCGCCGCGGACGTGCCCGGATACAGCTGGCTCAGGCTGTTCACCTGTTGCGAGGTGTCGCCCTTGACGCCGGTGCTTTGGTTGACGTTCCCCAACGTGGAGCCGCTGACGCGGTACTTGATCGTCGTCCACGGGGCGAGCAAGATATCGTCCTGGTCGAGACCCATCATGTTGGCCCCCTTGCGCGTTAGCACGCCGACCACCTTGAAGGCGACGTTCTGCACGCGCACCTCTTTGCCGAGCGGCGATAGATCGCCGAACAACTCTTTCTTGAGGGTTTGGCCGATGAGGCAGACCTTGCTGCCGTTGCGCACGTCGCGGTCGGTGAAAGCGTCGCCCTGCTCGAGTTCCTGCCAATCGCGCACGTCGAGGAACGATGGCGTGGTGCCGTAGATGTAGAGCGGCACCCAGTTGCGGTTGCCGAAGACCACTTGCGTGCGAGCACGGACGACCGGGGCGACGGCGCCGATGGTGGGGCAATCGCGGGCGATGGCCTCGGCGTCTTGCGGCGTGAGCGTGATGACGCTGCCGCTGCCGAAGCTGACGCCGCCGCTGGAGGCGGTGCCGGGCTGCACGAGGACGTTATCGGCACCCATGCTCTGGATCGTTGCTTGGACGGCCGCCGACGAGCCTTGGCCGATCTCCATCATGGCGATGACGGCCGCCACGCCGATGACGATGCCCAAGGTCGTGAGCGCCGAACGCATGACGTTGCGCCGCAGGGCGAGGGTCGCCATGCCCAAGACGGTTATGAGAGTTCGCATAGGGTGGACCTTTCATCGGGCGCGAAACGTAAACAAAACTCAAGCCACCGCGCCGAAGGCGCCGTTCTCGATCAGTCCGTCGTGAATGCGGATGGTGCGCCGAGCGTAGCCGGCCACGGTGGCGTCGTGCGTCACCAGGATGATGGTGATACACTCCTCGGTGTTGATCTTCTGAAACAGTTCCAGCATTTCCTTGCTGGTGCGCGAGTCGAGGTTGCCGGTCGGTTCGTCGGCGAACAGCAGCGGCGGGTTGTTGACCAGTGCTCGGGCGATGGCGACGCGCTGCTGCTGGCCGCCCGACAGCTGCGAGGGGTGATGGTCCAGGCGGTCGCCCAGCCCCACGCGCTGCAATAGCTCGGCGGCGCGGCGCCGGGCCTCGCGCCGCGGCAAGTCGCTGTTGGTGTACGACAGCGGCATCAGCACGTTGTCGATGGCGCTCGTGCGCGTCAGCAAGTTGAAGCTCTGGAAGACGAAGCCGATCTTGCGATTGCGGACCAATGCTCGGGCATCGCCGGGCAGTCGGCCGACTTCTTGGCCGTCGAGCCAGTAGTCGCCCGCGGTCGGCCGATCGAGGCAGCCCAGGATATTCATGAGCGTCGATTTGCCGGAGCCACTGGCGCCCATCAGGGCGACCATTTCGCCGCGCTCGATGCCCAGCGACACGCCCTTTAGGACCGGCACGTCGAGTTCACCCAGGTGATACGTCTTGCGGACGTCGTTGAGTCGGATCAGGGTCATGGCAGTCACCTCATATCGCTTTTCTTGGCGAGCGGGGGGCGTAAGCCCCCCGTGGATTTTCCTCGGAGACCCCGGGGGGGCTTACGCCCCCCGCTCGCCTCGTGCATGTGCGAGCCGCTACTTCTTGCCGCCAAAAATTTGCGGCGTGAACGGGCTGGTCGCCGGTCCCTTGCTCTCCGCTTGCTTCGTGCCGATCACGATTTTCATGCCCTCGGTCACGTCGCCTTTGACGATCTCGTGTGCGCTGCCGTCGGTCAGGCCGGTGATGACCGGAAGGGGCCGCACGAAGGCGCCGTCCTCCACCCACAGGGTAGCCTGGCCGGGATGATCGCCCTCGGCCGTTTTGTCGGAGCTTTCGCGGCGCTGGCTCTGCATGAAGGCGGCCCGCGCTTCCGGCGCCACTTGGCCCGGTTGCGGCTTCCAGCGCAGCGCCGCGTTGGGCACCTTCAAGACCTTGTCGCGCTGGCTCACCTGGAAGAGCAGGTTGGCCGTCAAGTAGGGCAGCAGCCGGCCATCGCTATTCTCCGTGCTGACGACCACGGTGTACGTGACCACGTTCTGCGTCATGGTGGCGTTCAGGCGAATCTGCGCCACGGTGCCGCTGAAAGTCTCGCCGGGGTAGGCGTCCACGCTGAACTTGACTCCCTGGCCGGCGTGGATTTGGCCGATGTCCGCCTCGTTGACCGAAGCCCAGATTTGCATGCGCTTCAAGTCCTTGGCGATGAGGAACAGGCTGGGCGCGTTCAGGCTGCTGACAACGGTCTGGCCGACGTTGACGCGACGATCGACGATGATGCCTTTCACCGGCGACTTGATGGTGCAATAGCCGAGGTTGGTTTCCGCCAGTTTCAGACTGGCCTTGGCCTGGGCAATGCTCGCCTGGCCGACGGCGAGGGCCGACTTGGCCGAGTCGTAGGTGGCCAGCGTCGTATCGTAATCCAACCCGGAGATGACGCCCTTACTGCCGCTCAGGTTCTTAGCGCGGTCCCAATCGTTGCCGGCCTGCTTCAGCTTGGCCTGCATTTGCAGCAAGTCGGCGTCGGCCTTTTGCAAGTTGGCCCGAGCCTGATCGACCTGCGACTGGTACACCGCCGGGTCGATTTGCGCGAGGACCGTGCCCTCCTCGACGGGCGTGCCGTAATCGACGGCCTTGGCGGCGTCGCGCGGGTCGCGGCCAAAGTTTTGCACCATGCCCGCGACCTGGGCGCCGACATCCACGACTTCTTCCGGCTCGATGGTGCCGGTGGCGCTGATGGTGGCCGCCAGGTCGCCGCGCTCCACGGCCACGGTACGATAGGCGGGCGCCGTTGCCGCCGAGGCGTGCAGCGCCCAGTAGCCGACGGCCCCGCTCAATCCCAGGGCCGTAATGATCGCCAGAGTCCACTTCATGATTTCCTCCCCTCGGGTTTGAAAAAGGGGTCGGGGGTCATTG
>JBBSES010000315.1:0-5925 GCA_038239465.1 Gemmatales bacterium | reverse complement strand
TACGTCGGCTTCGTGGTGCCGGTCGGCCGCATCACCACGGCGCAACTTCGGCAGAGCGCCGACGTGGCCGAACGCTACGGCAGCGGCGAGGTGCGCGTGACCGTCGGCCAAAACTTCCTCATCCCCAACATCCCGGAAGCGCGCATCGGCGCCCTGGCCGACGAGCCGCTATTCAAGGAACTGCCCTACGACCCGTCGCCGATCATGCGTGGCCTGGTCGCCTGTACGGGCACCGATTATTGCGGAATGGCGCTCATCGAAACCAAGGGATACGCCCTGCAGGTGGCCCGCGAACTGGAGCGGCGCACGGCCGGCCGCAAGCTGCAGCCGCTCACCATCCACTGGTCGGGCTGCCCGGCGTCGTGCGGCCTGCATCAGGTGGCGACCATCGGCTTGCAGGGCTGCCGTTCGCGCGTCAACGGTCAAATCGTCGATGCCGCCCACGTCTGCGTGAAGGGGCAATCGGGACCGCGGCCCGTGGTGGCGACCGATTTGATGTACGACGTGCCGATAACGCAGCTGGCCGACGCGCTGGAGCCGTTGATCAATTATTTGCCGCGGACGTAGGGCGGACGGAGAAAAGGAACCCCCCCGGCTCGTTCAAAATTGCCCACTGCACGGCTAATGACACATCATCCTGCGGCTCCCCACCCCTTTAGGGGTGGGGTTGGGGGTGGGGTTTTAGGCTGCTCAACCCCACCCCCAACCCCACCCCTAAAGGGGAGGGGAGCGGGACAAGAAGGATTGGACACGCAATTGGCACTATTTCCCGAGTTTCTACCCCCCCCCCGCTCGGAAGCCGCGTTTGCGGATCTCGTCGGCGGTGGCCGTCAGCAGCAGCAGATACAGGATCAGCAGCGTCAGCGACACGGCGAAGACGGTGCCCAGAAAGGCGATGCCGATCCCGAGGTTCATGGCGCCATTTTCGGCCATGCCGGTCACGAACAGGAGGAAGATGAGGCCAATGCCGAGCGCGATGGCGATGACGCCGCCTAGCAACGTCAAGAAATAGCGCAAGACTTTGCCGGGAATGAGGGGACTGTGGAGGGCGACGCCGACCTGACGCAAGAACAGCAGCAAGGACAGCAGGCCGACGAACGACGCCAGGTTGGCGACGGCGCCGCCGATGTTGCCGATGCTATTGCTGGTGAAGCTACTGCCGATGGCGACGCCCTGGCCGGCGACGATGGCCACCTCGCACAGGAAAGCGACGAGGACGAAAACCTTGGCGCCGCCGGAGGGGACGGCCAGGCATCGCGCGAAGCCGAGCACGCGGAGATAGATGCCGAAGAGCGCCCCCAGGGCGATGAAGCCGAGGACGACGAGAACGGCGATCAGTAAGTAGCCGCTATCCTTTTTGGCATCCGCGAAACTACGGAACCCTTCGGTACTTTCCGCGGGATTGCCGCCGGCGGCGGCATCAATCAAACGGGCTAACAGAGCGGACACGTTGCCCGCCGTGAACACGAGAGCGATCACCAGCAAGAGGAAGATGAACGCACTCAGCGCCTGCAGCGCCGTGCCCAGCCAGACCGTCTTCAAGCCGGCCGCCGTCGTATGCCAGGCGTCGCGCACGCCTTCGGGCAACGGCGGTGCCGCGTTTTCATGCGTCGTAGTGGGCGCGTCGAAGGCGAACTCCATTGTCGGCGCCGGCGTCGCGGGAGTGAATGCCGAGGTCGTCGCCGGCAGAGGCACCTTGACGGCGGCGGAGCAACCGGGGCAGCGCAACGAGCGGCCGGCGTATTGCTGATCGACGCTGAGCGCCTTGCGGCACTGCGGGCATTGCAGGCGAATTGGCATCGCGTCTCCAGGTCAGGGCGCCGGGCGGGAATCGGCCGGCGCGTACCCGCGCTTGATTTCCAGACTTATCAGAGCATTCAAACTGCCCGAGCGAAAGCCTTCCAGGTCGAGTGTGACGAACTGAAAGCCCAGGCCGCGCAGCCGGGCGGCCAGGGGGTCGCGCACCTCGGGCCGTGCTAGACGGGCCACCTCGCTGAGCGGCACTTCGATACGCGCCAGTTCTCCTTCGTGCAGGCGAACGCGGCAGTCGCGCAGGCCCAACGCTTTCAAATACGCCTCGGCCGCCTCGACGCGGCCGGTGCGTTCGCGCGAGACGGCCACGCCCGGCGCCAGACGGCTGGACAGGCACGGCGAGGCCGGCTTGTCCCACGTCGGCAAACTCCAGGCTTGGGCCAGCTGACGCACGTCGGCCTTGGAAAAGCCGGCCTCGATCAACGGATGGCGCACGCGATGTTCGGCGGCGGCGGTCAGGCCGGGCCGGTAATCGCCCTGATCGTCGAGGTTAGCGCCGCTGCAAATGACGGCCATGCCGAGGTCGGGCAGCAAGGTTTCGATGCGGCCATACAGTTCGCTCTTGCAGAAGTAGCAGCGGCGGCCGTCGTTGCGGACGTAATCGGCGTCGGCGAATTCGTCGGTGGCGACCAGGACGTGGCGGATGCCGATGTGCGCGGCCAGTCGCCGAGCGTCGGCGATTTCGGAACGCGGCACGCTAGGGCTGTCGGCCGTGACCGCGACGGCACGGCCGCCCAATGCTCGATACGCCGCGGCGGCCACCAGCGTGCTGTCGATGCCGCCGCTGAAGGCGACCGCGACGCCGCCCATCTCGCCGAGGACGGTGAGCAAGCGGTCGCGCTTGTCGGCCAATGCGGGCGATAGGGATACCACGTCTGGCGGCATGGCGGCGCTTTCCGGGGGCGCAAGGGAGAGACTTTCTTGCAGTATAAGTCGAAGGGCCGGCCTTCTCAAGCCAGGGACGCGATTGACCGCGAGGGGCGGGGTATGGCATGATCGCGGCGCTTCTTGAAAAATCCGAAACACCCTCGTTGCCAAGCTCCGGCTTGGGAACGAGTATGCTGGCACGGAGGCCCGCATGACGGAAGCCAATCGGCCGTCGTTCGCGCGCGTGCGTCTCGATCGCCTCACGCCGGTGCTGCTTGCCGCGGAGCCGCCTTCCCTGCCGCGCGCGCCGGGCGCGCTGCTCCCCTTTTTTTGGTCGCGCGTACTCTTCCCCGGCCAATGCACGGACGACACCCGCGCGCGCTGGTCTTCGCTCTTCGTGTTGATGGCGTTACCGGCGTTGTTGCTCTATCCAAGTCTTGGCTTTCACCTGTTCGAGCCGGACGAGGGGCGTTATGCCGAGATACCGCGCGAGATGCTGGCGCGCGTCGAATGGGTCGTGCCCTACCTTCAGGGAGAACCCTATCTCGACAAGCCGCCGTTGTTCTACTGGCTCGTGATGCTGAGTTATCGCTGTTTCGGCATATCGGCCACGGCCGCGCGATTGGTGCCGGCATTGGCCGTGCATATCTGTCTACTGCTCACATATTTCATTGGTAGGCGAAGTGTCGGCGAGCGCGCGGCGTTTTGGGGCGCCTTGCTCCTGAGTCTCGCGCCAGGCTTTCTCAGCGTGGGCCGCCTGCTCATTCTCGATAGTTTGTTGACGCTCTGGGCGACATTGGCTTTGCTCGCCGGCTACGAGGCGTTACGCGGCGGCCGCCTGCGCTGGGGCTGGTGGCTAACCGCGGCGACGGCGTGCGGCCTGGGCGTGCTGACCAAGGGGCCGGTCATTCTTGTGCTCTTCGCGCCGCCTCTGCTAGCGTTCGGCTGGCTGGGCAAAGGCTTGGTCCGGCCCAGCCGGCGCGCTTTAGCCGCATTCGCGCTCGTGGTATTGGGATTGAACTTGCCGTGGTATGTCGCCGCCAGCATAGCCTTGCCCGAGTTCCCGCGCTATTTCTTCTGGGAACATAACGTCGTCCGCTTCCTGACGCCCTTCGCCCACCGCGAGCCGGTCTGGTATTACGGGCCGGTGATGCTCGCGGGACTAATGCCGGGAACGCTATTGCTCGTGTCGTTCGCGCGCTTCCTGGGCAGTGGCGACGAAGGCGTCGCGCCGCAGCGAACCCCGGCGCTGGGCTATCTGCTCCTGGCCGGCGGCTGGTGCGTGGCGTTCTTCACGCTCTCCGATTGCAAGTTGACGACCTACGTGATGCCGGCGTTCCCCCCGCTCTCGTTAGCGTTGGGATACTATTTGACAAGGAACCCTATCAAGCGCTGGGGCGTGGCCGTCGGTATGGCCTTCGCGCTAGGTGTCGCCGTGATCCATCAGGCGTTATTACCCAAGTACGCGGAACATCGCTCGCCGATGCGCGATGCCGCGATGATAACGGCGTATTGCTCCGACCCGGCCATTCCAGTGGTATGCTATCCGCGCAACTGCGATTCGGTGGCCTTTTATTTGAAACGCGACGACCTGCGGCCGTATCGCAGCAAGGAGACGCCGCGACTGGTGGATTACTTGCAAACGCAGCCGCGCACGGTCATATTGTTCACACACCGGCATTCGTTGGAAGGGCTGAGAAAAGTATTGCCGCCCCAAATGACGATGACGGACGAGACGCCGTTATGTGGCTCGGCGAAATTGGGACCGGAGGGGATGTTGTATTTGGCGGTGGTGAGGAGAGTGGATGGGGGCCGGTGAAGCGAGTGGAATCGCGGGCTTCCGTTCGCTTGCCGCACTGCCTTAAACAGCAACCCTTCGAGCCTTTTCGTTTGGTAGTGACCGATGGCGAGGGCTACGAAATTCATCACCCAGACTTACTCTGGGTGGGCAAACGGACGGCCTATGTTGGCTTGACCGGCCAACCGGGGCAAACCTTCTTCGAGCGATCCATCAAAGTCGATTTACTCCACATCATCCGCACGGTGCCGGTCGATGCGACTCCGAGCCCGCCGAGCAATGGCACGGCTACGACGTGAGCGGTACAATAGATCTAAAGGTCAAATCGACCCACCGCCGCAACCTCCCCAACACCCGCTGTTCCACGTCGGACCACGGATTCAGGGCCGTTGGATCGGCGTCCATCAACGTCAGGCGACGGTCCAATTCCTGCCCCTGTTCATCGGTTAACAGTGGAGGCGGCTGCTCGGGCAGGCCGTCGATAATTTCCGCCATCAGCCGTACTCGCTCGGCGGGGCTGAGTCGGTCGATGCCAAGCGCAGTCATGAGTGAGGGCATCGGTTGCCTCCGATCGGAGAAGAGACCCCTACTAAAATACCCCAAGGCGTGGTGGTTTGCCAAGCCTTCCCGTTTACCATATGTTTCGCTCAAATGCCCCCGCTTGAAACAGGATCCAAAAGATTGTTGCATCGGCGGCTATATGACAGGCCACGGCCAATCCCAAACCGTTGGTCCACCAACGCAAGAAACCCAGCGCGGCTCCGAACAGGCCGGCGAGGACCGCGCCCAGGGGACCGGGCGGGTAGCCGTCCAGATGTCCAAAGCCGAAGAGGATCGACGTGACGACGAGCGCGGCCCTTTTCCCCCATTCCCCGGCGACCACTTCCCACAGTACTCCGCGAAAGACCAGTTCCTCCAGCACGGCGTTGACGACGCTGAAGCACAAGCCGGCGACCATGACGTTGCCGAACGGGGCCACCGGCAGACGCGCCGCCAACGCCGTCACGTCGGGTCGGGCCAACGCCTGAAATCCCAGTAATACGCCAACGGTTAGGAAAGCGAAAGCGATTGCGGCTAACAACGGAGTACCGCCGAGGGGGCCGAGGGCGAGGCGCGGAGCCGTTCGCCGCAGGCGCGGCACGGCCAGGACGATGCCGGCATAAACGAGCAATGGCAGCAGCAGATACCACGGCCATTGCGTCGGCGGCGCAAGCGCGGTCGCGCCGAGAGCGGCGAGGAAGAGAAGTCCATGCAAGGCGGTGTCGCGTTTGGCGAGGGCGTCCATGAGTTTGCTCCGGGAACGTATGTGTCATTTTCCACCGATTGTGATCTTGCATCAACGCACATCGATTTGTGACGATGGATATTGTCGGCCGAAGAACATGGGCCGGCGAGTGTGTTAGGCACGGTATCTTGTCCGCCGTGCCGCTTCCCTGGCGATGTCGTTC
>JBBSES010000314.1:0-5940 GCA_038239465.1 Gemmatales bacterium | reverse complement strand
TGGTCGCCGATGGCATGGGCGGCCAGGAGCGCGGCGAGCAGGCCAGCGGCATGGCGGCGGAGATCATCCCCCATGTCGTCAACGATTGCCTGGCCGCCCGCGAAGACGCCCCGGCCGCTTTGAAACGCGCCCTGGCGGCGGCCAACGACGCCATCGTGCAGGCCGGCCAGAGCCAACCGCCCGGCCGACGCATGGGCACCACTGCGGTCGTCGCCGTCGAGCAGGCGGGCCAGGTCTACGTCGCTGGCCTTGGCGATAGCCGCGCTTACCTCGTGCGCGACGACGCCGTCGAACAACTGACGGTCGATCACTCGGTCGCTCAGGCACTGGTGTCCAGCGGCGCCCTGACGGCTGACGAAGCCCGGCAAAGCCCCTGGCAGCACGTCCTGCACAAGTTCCTCGGCTGCGCCGAAATGAGCGAAGGCCTGGAGGTGCGCCCCTTCACGCCGCAACCCGGCGACCGCCTCATCCTGGCCACCGACGGCATGACCAATCACGTCTACGACGACGACCTGCGCACCGGCGCCCAGGCCTATCCCGACCCGCAAGTCTGGGCCGATCAACTGGTCGAATTGTCCCTGCGCCGCGGTTCACGCGATAACGTCACCGTTGTCGTCGTGGCTTTCGAGAAGGAGTAGGGCGAGAACGTCCACCCCACTACCGGGGCCAAAGTCCTTTCTTCGCCCCGGTAGGGGCGCACGAGTGTAGCCACGGGTGAAGCGCAGCGTAACCCGTGGAACAAGACCGTTTCCCATTGCCCCGGTAGGGGCAAACGAATCGCCACGGCGCCTCTTCATTCTTCCGCTAACGATGACCGAGTTCCGCGAAACGGTGAGCGGCTGTCCCTTTTCGAACAGACTCTCAATGCCAACGGTGGCTGGCTTGACGATTTCGGCCAAACCCTCGCGCGAATTCGAGGCTGAAATTCAACCGTCGCCATCGCCCCGGAGACCACGCCATGCGATTTCCTCTCCCTTGCCTGAGTCTCGTACTCACGGCGGCCTGGCTCATCGCGGCCGAACCCGCGGGGCCGCCGCTCGGCGGCTTGCCCTTCGATGCCGACAAGGCCAAGACGATGCGCGACGACTGGGCCAAGGCGTATCGACTCGACGCCGAATTCAGCAACAGCGTGGGCATGAAGTTGGTCTTGATCCCCGGCGGCCGGTTCGACATGGGACCCAACGGCAGCAAGCATCGCGTGACGCTTTCGCGGCCCTATTACCTCGGCGTTACGGAGGTGACGATGGGGCAGTACCGTCGATTCAAGGATGGCCACAAACTGCCCGATGCCGGAGCCGCGTTCAACGAGGACGACGTGCCGGCGGCGATGGTCAGCTGGAACGATGCCCGCGCCTATTGCGTCTGGCTCTCCGACCGCCCCGCCGAGAAGGACGCCCAGCGTGAATACGCCCTGCCCACGGAGGCGCAGTGGGAATGGGCCGCCCGCGCCGGCACTTCGGCGACCCGCTACTTCGGCGACACCGATAAGGGACAGGCCGATTACTCCTGGTTCAACGCGACCTACACGCCCAACCCCAAGCACGAGGCCGACGGTCGCGGCCGTCAACCCGTGGCCAAGTTGAAGCCGAACGCCTGGGGTTTGCACGATATGCTCGGCAACGTATGGGAATGGTGCGCCGACCGCCGCGGCGATGAGGCCACCGGCGAGGAACGCGATCCGGTGATGCGCGGCGGATCCTGGCGCTCGGGCGCCTTCCATTGCACGGCGGTCGCCCACGATCCCGGCGGGCCGACGATGGAAGCGGACAATATCGGCTTTCGCGTGGCCTGTATGGTGAAAAAGAAGTAACGCGAAAGCCTGACCCAATGCGTCACTCCGCGGTCGTGGACAGGAGCCAGGCTCGAACGAGCGACGAAGGGGACGGGCCGCTGGGATCGTCCATGCAAAAGGTCGGCCGCGGTAGGCCGACATCGAGTTGGGTGCGCCGCGTCTTGCGGGTGTGGCAGCGCGCGCAGTCCTGGAGATTGGCGACATTGCGCCGCGCGTGCATACGCTCGATCTTTTGCGGCTCAGCTCGCGATGATTGGGAAGTAGATGGTGACGCCAGCCATATGAACGGAAAACCAAAAGGCCCCCGTGGCGGGAGCCTTTTCTTTTGGGGACGAGATTTGTGAAAATTTGTGAACGGCCAAAAGCGACGCGAAACTCCGTTTTCGAATGATGCCACAAACTCCTATTCTTTAATTACTTACAAGTGGACAGACCCGGGATTGAACCGGGGACCTAAGGATTTTCAGTCCTTCGCTCTACCAGCTGAGCTATCTGTCCATACGCTGGGGTGTCCATTCGTGGGAAACACCGGCGATTTCCTTTTCTCACTGTATGATACCTGCCCGTTTCGCACTGACAACGGGACTTTGCCGCCAACGGTTCCGGCACGTGCTTACGGAGCCTTGTCGTCGCCGATTATCCACAGATATAGCTGGTACTTGGTGCCGGCGGCGTCGGTCACTTCGATCTTCTTGTTCTCTTTCCAGTCGCCCATCGTGAAGCGATGGGAGACGACGCGCGTGCCGGGCTTGAGTACCTTCTTGAGAATGGGCCGCAGGGCGAGGTTTAAGTCGTTGCCCATGTAGAGCATCACCACGCTGGCGTCGGCGAAATCGTCGATCTTGAGAACGTCTTGCGTGCGGAAATCGAGCTTGTCCTCGACGCCGGCGGCCTTGGCGTTGGCCTTCGAGTCCTTGATGCGCTCCGGGTCGATGTCGATGCCCACGCCGCGCTTGGCCTTGTTCTTCTCGACGGCGGTGATGACGATGCGCCCGTCGCCGCAGCCGAGGTCGTAGACGACGTCGTCCTTCTTCACGTCGGCTAGCTTGAGCATCGCCTCGACCACCTCGTTGGGCGTGGGCACGTAACGGATGAGGATGTCGTCCGGCTTCTTCTCGTCGGCCTTGGTCAGGTCGAGGACCGCTTCCTTGCCGGCTTCGATGATAACGTCGCGGGCGCGGGTAATCTTGGTGTAATTGTTGGGTTCCCAGAAGGCCGTCAGCGTGTAGCTGTAGCGCTTGCCGACATCGAGCGGCGGCGTGATGAAGGTGCGCGTGGTGCCGCGCTGCGTCGTCGCGGTGTCGTCGATTTTCAGTGTCGCGTTGGCGTGCGACAGCAGGACTTTGAGGTAAGCCGGCTTCTGCGTCGGCTCCGTTTTGGTGCCCTTGTCCTGAGCCGGGGCCGAGGTCATCCACGCCAGCAGGAGCATCGGGGACAGGGCTAAACCGAGCGTTCGGGAACCGCGTGCCATGGTCGCATCTCCTTACCGCGAATGAGTGGCGTCGGCGGCCATGCGCCGATGAATCGTCGCGCCGGCGGTTGAAAGTAGGCTAGATGGCAGAGCCGTGCGCGTCAAGGCGAGCCAGGGAAGGCGGCTGGCTTCACGGAATTTTCGCGCCGCGCATTGCCTTTTAGCGAAATGTATGCTTTAGTTTGGCAGAGAAAACCTCTTCGACGATCATCCCTCCCCCTTCTTGACTCCGTCGGCGCGGGAAGCGCGTCGGTCGCCTTTCCACGTTTCGGCGTGCGCTCGTGGGCGCACGGCCGCTCGGGATAATTCCCTTCATGGATCACGATTCCTCGGCCGTAGCGCCGGGATCGCGCCGGGAGATCACGCACATGGCCACGGCCCTTCGTAATCGGCCCGAACAGGAACTGGGGACACGATACCGCGTGCGGCATTTGCTCGGCCGTGGCAGCCGGGCCACCGTCTGGCGCGCGGAAAACGAGGACGGCGAAGCGATGGCGCTCAAGTTTTTGGTCTGCGGCGACAGCCTCACCGCGTCGAATTGGCTGTGGTCGTTGCGGGCGCAGCGGGAACTCGGGCATCCGCATGTGGTGCATATCGAGGACTTCACGGCGCGGACGGGCAACATCGTCGTGGCGATGGAATTGGCCGACGGCACACTCCTCGATTGCCTCAAGCAGAGCCGCGCCAAGGGTGGAAACTTGTTGCCGGCCGCGCGCGTGGTCGAGTGGCTGAAGCAGGCGGCGGACGCGATCGACTTCCTCAATGGCCGCAAGCCGGGCCGAGACGGGCGACGGCCGGCGTTCCAGCATGGCGGCGTGCGGCCCAGCAACTTGCTGTGTTTCGGCGACACGGTGAAATTGGCCGACGCCGGGCCGGTGCTGCCGGTGAACATGCCACTCAAGTTTCGCCACTGGAGTGGCCCGCTGGACTTCGCGGCGCCCGAGGTGTTTCGCGGCCGGCTCAGCGAGTGGACCGATCAGTACGCGCTCGCCGTGACTTACTGCCAGCTGCGCGGCGGCCGATTGCCTTTCACCGACACGCCGACCACGCTGCGGCGCGACTACGTCCGGCCGGAGCCGAATTTGAGCATGGTGCCGGCGGAAGAACGGGCCATCGTCGGTCGGGCGCTGGCCGTGCAACCGTGGGAGCGCTGGCCTTCGTGCTGCGCCTTCATGGCCGCGTTGAGCGCTCGCTGACAATGCCCTGTCACTTCACCAGCATGACCATGCCGCTTTGGCGCTGGCGCCTCAAGAGAATGGCGTTGACGACCGTCCAGACGACCCAGTACCGGCCGCGTTCGCCCCACTTGGCCCACTTGGGATGGTACGGCTCGGCGTAGATGGCCTTTTCCAAATCGCGCGCGTGCGGGTAGACGCGCGAATAGCGAAACCCCGCCTTCTTGCCCGCGGCGATGATCTTGGCGGGCGGCATGTCTTCCTCCGTCACGCCGTAGTCGCGCATGGCCGCTTGCGAATCGGGGCTGTCCTTGTGGCCAAGTCCCGGCTCGGATGTGATGCACGTCCCCCCCATGCGCAGGCAGTCGCACACGCTGCGCAGCGCCGCCTCGTGATCGACGGCATGATGCAGCGAATCGTAGAAGAGGGCGCCGTCGAAGGTGCCCTCTCGGACCATGTCTTCGTAGTCGCCGACGACGAAGCGGACATTGTCGAGGCGGGCGTCGCGCTTGCTCTGGTTGGCGTAATCGATGGCGTCGGCGCAGATATCGACGCCGACGACTTCATGGCCGCGCCGCGCGAGGAACAGGCTGGTCCAACCCGTGCCGCAGCCGACGTCGAGGACGCGCGACGGCGGGGGCGGCATGAGCGACAGGACAGCGCCTATCTGCATCAGATTGCCGCCGCAGGCCGGGTCGGAAAATGGCTTTTCCAAAGCGTGGGCGATGCCTTCGCCGCTCAGCTTGCGCAGGTATTCCATCTCGCCTTGCTTGGCCATGAGGGCACTCCTTTGCATGATTTCGAGCGGGCCGCCATGGTCGCAACGCCGCCGCGAATTGTCAAGCCGGGCGAGCGACGGCGTTAACGAAAGTTAACGGCGCTAACCGCCGGCCGTTAACGAGGCGAAACGCTCGCTCACTTTCGCGGGGCGGGCGCAACTTTCGCCGCTTGTCGCAACTGCTTTGACCGCGTATGGCTCCGCGTTGCCGACGACTTGCCCGGTCGCGGCGGCACGACGGTTGCCTCTAGCAGTCCCATCTTTCACGTTCGTTGCTCGATATCGACCCCGACCTCCTTGGAACCTGCGAAGGGCGTCAACATGCTCACTCGCCTGGCCGGCGCGGTGAAGGGAATTCCTCCGGTATTTCTCGGGGCGAGCGTCGCGCTGGGCGCTCTCTGCGTTTGGGCGTTCTGGCCGACGCTGGCCACGCTCGCCGATGTCTGGGCGCGCGACCCGCAATACTCGCACGGCTACCTGGTGCCGGCGTTCGCCGTCGCCCTCCTCGCGCTGCGGTCGTCGCAAAGAGAAGCCTGTACCTGGCGCTTCTCCTGGCTCGGCGTAGCACTGCTCCTCGTCGCGCTGGGGCTGCAATTCCTCTCCGACCGCATCTATTTCGACTGGCTCGACGCGGCGGCCCTCATCGTCAGCGTCGCCGGGCTATTCGCGCTGCTGGGCGGCTGGCCCGCCCTGCGCTGGGCCTGGCCGGGGATCGCCTTCTTGT
>JBBSES010000313.1:0-5949 GCA_038239465.1 Gemmatales bacterium | reverse complement strand
TGGGCGGGGGGGGGGGCTGGCCCCCCGGGGGTTCACCGGGGGGCACCCCGGGGGGCCACCCCCCCCCCCGCCCCCCAAGACAAGCTATTCTCAGCTGCACCCCGACGTCGCCCCGCACGTATCGCACTTCATGCAGGCGCCGCTGCGCACCATCGTCAGTTGGCCGCACTCGCCGCAGGGGTCGCCTTCGTAGCCTTTCAGCCGGGCCAGGCGCACCTTATCCAACACCAGCGGGCCGCCGTTGCTGCCCTTCTTGTGGCCGTTGCCGTTGCTCGGCAGTGGGTGCAGGTGTTCGCTGCGCGGCGTGGCGAAGGGAGCGTGCGCTGTTGCAACAATGGGCGGCGCGGGCCGCTTCTCGACCACTTCTTCTTCCTCTACCTCGTCGTGGGCGTCGCGGTGAAGCGCGTCGCCGCGCAGGTCCTCTTCCTGGACGTGGGCCAGGTCGTGGCGATCCAGGTACGTGATCGCCAACTCGCGGAAGATGTAGTCGATGATCGACGTACTCATCTTGATGTGCGGGTTGCCTTGAACAACTCCATTAGGCTCGAAGCGCGTGAACAGGAAGGCGTCCATGAACTCCTCGAGCGGGACGCCGTGCTGCAAGCCCAACGAGACGGCGATGGCGAAGCAGTTGGTCATGCTGCGGAAGGCGGCGCCTTCTTTGTGCATGTCGAGGAAAATTTCGCCGAGGGTGCCGTCCTCGTATTCGCCGGTGCGCAGATACATCTTGTGGTTGCCGATGCGCGCCTTCTGCGTGTAACCGGCGCGGCGGTCGGGGAGCCGGCGGCGCTTGCCGATGGTGCGCTGGATGATCTTCTCCACGACGCGCACCGCCTCGGCTTGCGGTTCGGCGATCGGCTCCACGTCGTCGCTAACGCTATTAAGCGGCTGACTGAGCTTGGAGCCGTCGCGGTACAGCGCGTTGGCCTTGAGCATGAGTTGCCAGCTGAGGAGATAGGCTTGTTTGACGTCGTCGAGCGTGGCCTCGTGCGGCATGTTGATGGTCTTGCTCAGGGCGCCGCTGATGAACGGCTGAGCGGCGGCCATCATGCGAATGTGCGACTCGGCTGACAGGAAGCGCTGTCCCGTCTTACCGCACTTGTTGGCGCAGTCGAAGACGGCGTAATGCTCCTGCTTCAGATGCGGCGCCCCCTCGACGGTCATGGTGCCGCAGACGTGGTTATTGGCCTGGGCGATTTGCTCGCGCGTGAAACCCAGGGCGGCCAGCAGGTCGAAGCCGGGGGCCTCGTATTGATCGGGTTTCAGATGCAGCTTGTCACGGAGGAAGTCGTCGCCCAGCGCCCAGCGCGTGAAGGCGAACGACAACTCGAAGACGCCGGGCAGCTGGGTCTCGATGCGTTGCAGCGCGTCGTCGGTGAACCCCTTGGCTTTCAGGGCCGCCGGCGTGACGTGCGGGCAGTCGCGCAGGGTGCCGGTCCCCTGGCAGTAGTGGACGATCTCTTGCACCTGCCGAGGCGTGTAGCCGACGCGCGTCAGCGCCGGTGGGATGGAGGCGTTGATGATCTTGAAGTAGCCGCCGCCCGCGAGCTTCTTGAACTTCACCAGCGCGAAGTCCGGTTCGCAACCCGTCGTATCGCAATCCATGACCAGGCCGATGGTGCCGGTGGGCGCGATGACGCTGACCTGCGCGTTGCGGTAGCCGTGCCGTTCGCCGAGTTCGAGCATCCGGTCGCACTCGCGCCGCGCCGCTTCGAGCAGATAGGCGGGGCAGTGGCGCGGATCGATGCCGACCGGGGCGATGGTCAACCCGTCATACTCGCTCGCAGCGGCGTTGTAGGCGGCGCGGCGATGGTTGCGGACGACGCGCAGCATGGCGTCGCGGTTGGCGTCGAAGCGCGGGAAAGGCCCCTGTTCGCCGGCAATCTCGGCGGAGGCCGCGTAGGCGGTCGCGTGCATCAGCGCCGTCAGGGCGCCGCACTGGGCACGGCCTTCGGGCGAGTCGTAGGGGATGCCCTGCACCATCAGCACCGAGCCGAGGTTGGCGTAGCCGAGGCCGAGAGTGCGGAAGTCGTAATACCGCCGCGCCACCGGCTCGCTGGGGAATTGCGCCATGTAGACGGAGATTTCGAGGATCAGCGTCCATATTCGGCAAGCATGGCGATAAGAGTCCACGTCGAAGCGGGCGCTGGCGGCGTCGTAGAAACGCAGCAGGTTCAGCGAGGCGAGATTGCAGGCGGTGTCGTCGAGGAACATGTACTCGCTGCAGTTGTGGACGACGATGCCGTTGGCCACGAAATGATGCGTGTCTGGTTCGGTCAGGTCGTACACCGGTTCGACGCCCAGGTATTCCAGGCTTTCGATCGCGTCCTTCGTAGTTTCGGGGTAGGTCGTGATGACGTCGTGCCTGGTCAACTCGCATACCGGCACGTCGCCGCGGTTTTTGGTCAGCACTTTGTGGTCGGCCGTCAGCTTTAGCTCGAAGCCCGCCTGAGTGCACAGACGGTAGACCGGCTTGACGCCCGTCTGGAAAGCCGGCGCGACCGGGTGCAGTTGGCCGTCCGAGCCGATGACCTCGAATGGCTTATTGAGGAGTTGGTCAATGCGGATCAAGCCGTCCGCGGTGGCCACGCGGGTATCGCCGGTCACGCACGGATTCGATGCGTTAATCCGCCCATCCGCCGGGCAGGTATGCCATTCGTTGATCGTCGTATCGAACTGCACGCCGGGGTCGGCGCACGACCAGGCGGCGTAGGCGATCTGGTCCCAGAGGTCGCGGGCCGGCAGCGTCTTCTTCGGCTTCGGTTGCCGGCCTTCCTTCGTGGCCTTCTCCTTTTCCGTGCGCCAGTACAGGTGCCAGGGGCCGTCTTGCCGCACGGCGTCCATGAAGGCGTTGTCGATGCGCACCGTGTTGTTGCTGTTCTGGCCCGAGACGGTGTAGTACGCCTTCGAGTTCCAGTCGGTGTCGTACTCCTCGAACTTGAGTGAGGTGAATCTTTGCCGCGCCAGCTGGAAGACGCGCTCGATATAGTTGCCGGGCACGAGGTCGGATCGCGCTTCGCTCAAGGCTTTGCGCAGGCCGACGTTCTTGACGCGGTCGTAGCGATCCTCCGCCGTCGGGTTGGTGTGAATCGCCTTGAGGATGGCGTTCAGATGGCGATTGAGCAGCTTGGAGCCGGTGACGAGCGCGGCGACTTTTTGCTCTTCGACGACCTTCCAGTTGATGAACTCCTCGATGTCGGGGTGATCGAGGCCGAGGATGACCATCTTGGCGGCGCGGCGCGTGGTGCCGCCCGATTTGATGGCGCCGGCGGCGCGGTCGCCGATCTTGAGGAAGCTCATTAGTCCGCTCGATTTGCCGCCGCCGGAGAGCGGTTCGCCCTCGCCGCGCAGGTTCGAGAAGTCGGTGCCGGTGCCGCTGCCGTACTTGAAGATGCGCGCCTCGCGGACCCAAAGGTCCATGATGCCACCTTCGTTGACGAGGTCGTCGCGGATCGACTGGATGAAGCAGGCGTGCGGCGCCGGCCGTTCGTAGGCCGAGGTCGAACGCTCCACGACTTGCGTCGCCGGATCGACGTAGAAATGCCCCTGCGGCGGCCCTTCGATACCATAGGCCCAGTGCAGGCCGGTGTTGAACCATTGCGGCGAGTTGGGCGCCGCCATCTGCGCCGCCAGCATGTGGCAGGTTTCGTCGAAAAACGCCTGGGCATCCGCTTCGGTCGTGAAGTACTTCCCCTTCCAGCCCCAGTAGGTCCAGCAGCCGGCCAGGCGACGGAAGACCTGGCGCGCGTCGGTCTCTTGCCCCGCGCAGGTGTCTCCTTCGGCGGGTCGCGCGCGACGCAGCCATTCGGGCACGCCCTCCTCGGCGACGGCTTCGAGGCGCGCGGGCACGCCGGCGCGGCGGAAATACTTCTGCGCCAGGATGTCCACCGCCACCTGCGACCACGACTCGGGCGCCAGCAGGCCGTTCATCTCGAAGACCACCGACCCGTTGGGGTTGACGATCTTCGACACGCGCGGCGCGAAGCGCTGGGCGGCGAAGGGGTCCTGTCCGGCAACGGTATAGCGGCGAGGAATGTGCATCAGGTCACTTTCGGCACGAAGGATGCCAAACGACGGGAACAATAGCGGCGCTGGGAGGACCGCTAGCCGCCGTCGGGCACGAGGGAATTACCGAGGATTATCGGGGCCAATCACGAACGGAAGGGTCAGACCTTTCTGGTCCTGATACTTACCTTTTTTGTCGGCGTAGCTGGTCTGGCAGACGGCGTCGGCGCGCAGGAAGAGAATCTGCGCGATCCCCTCGCCGGCGTAGATTTTGGCCGGCAGCGGCGTGGTATTGCTGATCTCGATGGTCACGCGGCCGCGCCATTCGGGCTCCAACGGCGTCACGTTGACGATGATGCCGCAGCGCGCGTAGGTACTCTTGCCGACGCAGACCGCGATGACGTCGCGCGGGATTTCGAGATGCTCGACCGTTTCCGCCAGGGCGAAACTATTGGGCGGGATGAGGCAATAGTCGCCTTCGATGTCCACGAACGATTTCGAGTCGAAGTTCTTGGGATCGACGACGGCGCAGCGGGCGTTGGTGAAGACCTTGAAGTGCCGGCCGACGCGGACGTCGTAGCCGTAGCTGGTGACGCCGTAGGAGATGACGCCGGGGCGCGGCGCGGTCTCGGCGAACGGCTCGATTTTCACGTCCCGCGCGATGTGCCAGTCGGGCAACACGCCCATGATCGCATCCTCCTGCGCTCCTCACCGACACCGCGGCCGTTTTCCGAAAACGGCAGTAGGACGAGGCATCGTTGCTTCGTGAAAGCGGGGTGACGGTTCCGTGAGCAAACCAAGAACCCAAGATGTTGTGATGGGTGAAATAATAACCCAAGATATGGGGCAGTCAAGGGCATTTCGGCGATCGGCGGATTGTGGGAAACAACAGCGGCTTTGGCGATGGGAATGAAAAACTGCTCTTGCACGGTTTGGCCGATTTTCGTATTACCCATTCCACGACAAATCGCGCGAGCATGGATGCTCCCAATTCGTCCGCTAACGGCAGGGATGCCTACCGCCTGTCGTATATTGCCTCACAACCACACGCCCATCGCATCGTGCGTGCCGCGGCCACCTCTTCTGGCCGATGTGAGGCCGCGCCTCGGTTCGCCGCCCGGAAATGGAGATCCGCGCATGCTTGTTCTCTCACGTCGTCTGAATCAGAAGATCCTGTTCCCCACCATCAACACCTCGGTGCAGGTCGTGTCGGTCAAGCCGGGCGTCATTCGCCTGGGCATCGAGGCGCCGCCCGAGGTGCTGGTGCTGCGCGAGGAAATCGCGGGCGACCGCAAGGCCCCCGCGCCGGCCGCGCCCGACCGCCTGCGGCTGCGCGAGTTGAACGCCCTGCTCGAAAAGCGCCTGGAAGTGTTGACCGCCGGGCTAGACGTGCTGCGCAGCCAGCTGACCACCGGCCAGGCCGACGACGCCGTCTTCACGCTCGATGAAGTCGAAGACGAGGTCCGCCTGCTGCGGCAGCGCCTCGCCGGTGAAGTAGACCGGCCCGCCCCCGCGCCCAAGCCGCGCCGTGCCTTGTTGGTGGAAGACAACGCCAACGAGCGCGAACTGCTCGCCAGCTTCCTGCGCTCGACCGGCATCGAAGTGGCCACGGCCGGCGACGGCTGCGATGCACTCGACTATTTGAAGAGCCACGGCCAACCGGACGTGATGCTGCTCGACATGGGCATGCCGCGTTGCGACGGCCCGACCACCGTCCGCGCCATCCGCCGCGATCCGCACTACGCCGGCCTGAAGATTTTCGCGGTGACGGGCCGCCGACCGGAGGAATTCGACCTGGGCGCCGGCGTCGATCGCTGGTTTCAGAAGCCGATCGATCCGTCGGTCCTGCTGCGCGATATGACGAGCGCGGTGAAATAAAGCTTGTTAAGCCGCGATTGGGGAGCGGGGTCGCGTGAGCGCCCCGAGCGCGGGAAGCGCTTCCCG
>JBBSES010000312.1:0-5980 GCA_038239465.1 Gemmatales bacterium | reverse complement strand
GGACGTTCGACACGGAGACTGTATTTTGATCATGTACAATCCGGCATGTTGCGGCCAGGGGCAAAACGACCAAAATTCGTCGCCCATTGGGTCGCGATTCACCTTAACTCGCGGGATCCCGGCTCAAACGCACATCGATTTGATGGCTAGCGGCAGTGATGGCCTGGCGCCGGGCCGAATCACCTTGCATCCATAGTTCCGCCAAGCCGTTCAGCGCGGATCGCTTCCGGCGGACTCGGAACATGGCAGTTTCTCCAGGCAGGCCAGCACTTCGTCAGTCGTGTACGACTCTTCCTCTCGTTCGCGTCGGTCTAGTTCCTCATCGCTAACCTCGGGCGTCAGCGGCTCCCGCTGCGACGTGTCGATCGTGGGGACGAAACGTCCCAGTACCCGGCCCGTCGGGTCGCAAAAGTTCACCGCTTCGTTGACCGCCTGGAGTCTGCTGACCGCCCCCGGGTCGAGAATGAGGTTCGTCATGGCACACCGCCTTTGGAGAAGGGTATCACCTCGTTTGATCCTAACTCAATCGCTGCCCGTCCCGCAACTCCGCTTCACCCGTCGCCAGCGGGAAACTGGCTCGAAACAACGCGCCTTCCAAGGGTTTCGACTCGATCTCTAAAGTCGCGCCGTGATGCTCCAATATCACCACGACGAAAGATAGGCCCAAGCCCATGCCGGTGCTGTTGCCTTCATGCACCGCGTTATCGCGCTTGGTCGTGAAATGAGTTTCGATACAACGGCGTCTCACTTCCTCCGTCATGCCGATGCCGTTGTCGCGCACTTCCACGATGGCGCGATCGCCTTCTTTCCGCGTGTTTAGCCGGACGGTCCCCTTCCATGAAGCGGCGTCGATGAGAGCCTGTTTTCGCGCCTGGGGTTGCAACCCTGCCGCGTGGCGGGCCTGGTCGCGGACGCGGCTGCGCATCTCGAAGGTGGCGTCGCGGGCGTTGAAGACGAGGTTCTCCAACGCTTGTTGCAAGTGAGACAGGTCGCCGTCGATCCACAACGGCTCGGGCGTTAGTTCCGCCGTCAACAAGAGCTTCCATTTATCCCGCGCCAGGTCTTCCCAGGTGCGTTGCGTGTCGCGCATCAAGGCGTTTAGGTCGAGGCGGGTGAGTTCCGACCGCGTTGGATCGCGGCGCACCGTGCGCAGTATCTGTTGCAACCGTTCGGTCACGGTGCCGAGCGTTTGTTTCACTTCCGATATCATGCGCTCCTGATCGTTGGAAAGCCCGTCGGCCTCCAGAAAGCGGCTTAACAGGTCATTAGGCCGCACCAATAGATTCTTGATGTTATGCGCATAAGAGCCAGCCATGATGCCGATGCTGGCATGGATTTGCGATTTCAATTGCAGCGCCTGCTGCTCGGCCACTTGCGTGGCCAGTTCCTGCTGCAAGAGCGTCCGTTCCGTCTCCTCATGGCGGCGCTCGGCCTCCTGGCGCTTCAGTTCATTCTCCAGGGCGAGGCGCTCGGCCTGTTCGATCTGCTGGCGGCCGGCGAGGCGCAGCCGTTCGCGCTGCCGTTCGCGCTTGAGGAAGAAATAGACCCACAGGCCCGCCAACGCGGTCGCGGCCGCTCCCAGCCCGGCGATGGTCAACGTCAGATTTTGCCGGTGCCGCTCGTCGCGCTGCCGCTTATTGAAGGCGTGCAACTGATAGGCGACGCGCAACTCCGCGCGGTCGTCGCCGGCGAAGCGTGGATCGACTAGGCTTTGCGTCTGCTTGGGCCGGGGCACCTCCGCGTCCCAGACGATCGGCGCCAGGCCCGTGCGGTCGGCGAAGCGCACCTCGATGCGATATATGTCGGGAAAGAGAGGGAGTTGACCCTGGTACATGCGCGTCGGCTGGCCCAGCGCTTGCAGTTGCTCCTGGATTTCCTCGGCCTTGCTGCTTGCCTGGTCGTCCGACGCGCATTCGAGGTACTCGCGCACCAGTTCGGGTAGCGTTTTGCGAAACACGCGCGATTCGTTGAGCCATTCGCGCAGGTTGTATTCGTCGGCGCGCTGCCACCAGTGCGTGCGCGTATACAGGTCGTAGCCGAGCCAACCGAGCAGCGCGAACGCCAGCAGTGTCGGCGGCGCCAGTCCGCGGACGTATTTCCAGAACGCGCGCCGCTTAGCGCCCGCCATGCTCGTCTCCCGCGCCGCCGTAGAACACGGGCAGCATCTTGACCAATCGCCAGCGGCCCTTGTCCGCGTCTTCTCCTTGGCGCGTCCAGACCTCGAGCGTGGCGCGCGGCAGCGCCCGGCCATCGTCGGTGTGGGGCCGCAAGCAGACGACGTATTCGCCGCTGCCTTCCAATCGATTGCCCGCGTCGCTGAAGAAGGCCGGTTGCCGGCGCCGCAGTCGGTCGCGCAATTCGTCCGCCGTCGTTGCCAGCGCTGGACGCACGCTCGTTTCAGGCGCGACCGCGAAAGCCGCTTCCACCAGGACGCGAACCAGGTCGGCGTTGAGCAATTCGTCGTCGGTCGCATTGCGGGAGGGCGTTTCCGATCCTGACGAGCCATCCGCCGGCCAGGCGACCGGGTTTTGATGCGCGAAGAAGATCACCGGCATCGGCATGGTCCGCACGTCCCAGGCGATGTGCCGATCGCGGTAAACGACGTTGAGCGATATCGAGTCGCCGGTTAGAGCGATGACGTTGCGCGCCTCGAACGGCTCGGCCGCCGTGAAGCCGCGCAAGATGCGTCGCGCCGGTTTCTCCACCGCGGGCAATACCAGCAAATGCTTCTGGTCCCCGTCCACGACCAGACTGCGCGACAGGCGTTCGAGGCCCTTCGTTTCGGGACGGTTGGGCGTGTAATAATCGCCGACGCTGTAATCCAGTCGATAGGTCTCCGGCGGCCGAGCTTCGTCGCCCCGGCGGTTGAAAACGTCCAGGAACTGCCGCGTGAGGTCGAGCGAATATGGGTCGTCGCGCCAGCCGAATATATGCACGTCGGGCGGCGGCAACGGAGCGCCGAGGGCGAACAGGGCCAGCGCGCCCCACGGGTCGCCCGGCGCCGCGGCCCATCCCGCGAGGACCGGCATGGCCGATCCCGCCGGTCGTAGCAGCGGATGCGCCCAGAGCAAATCGCGGACGGCCTCCGCCATCTGACTGTTCGTGAAGCAAAAGCGGAAGCTGCGCTCCGGGTAGATTTCCATCAGCGGCGCTTCCGGGTTATCGCCATCGACATAAACTTGATCGGCGGTCGCGGTGGTGAAAATGAGCAAGGGCGGCGTGCCGTGCCAGTCGCGCCGCGCGGTGAGCGCCAGCGCCAGATCGCGGGCGCGGTCGCTGCTGCCGCCGCCGATGAGGGCCAGCGGCGATGGCACGCGCTCGGCCAAGTCGTTTACCCAGGCGTCGTGGCCGGCGTCGCTGGTCAGTTTGTACCAACGAATCCGCAGCCGTGGCACGTAGCCGGACATGCCAATGACTACCTCGGCCACTGCCGTGGTCTCTTCGGGAAAGGCGTTGGACGTATCGACGATCAGGCCCGGCCATTGCCGTTCGACGAGGCGGATGCCTTCGACGAAGCGCTCCCAGGTGCCGCCGTTGGTGGCCGGGTTGATCCAGGCGATTTCCTGATCCCCCGCGGGCAGCGGCACCGCCCGCGTCGTCGCCGGCCCGCCCAGGTAGCCGAGGCCGCGCAAGCGCACGAAGCCCACGGCCAATAGTACGGTCAGGCCGAACAGCAAGACCAGCCGCGCGCGACGCATGTCGAGGTGCCTGTGTTTGCGGGAATCGATGCCTTACGGTCTATACGATGATACCAGCCGACAAGCGCGGCGGCGTCACCGCTTGAAGCCTGGTTTTTCTCGGAGCGACGATGGACGTCCGACCCCTCGATCTGAGCCGCCTCAAGGTATTGCCGCTGGCCGGCCGGCGCAGCCTGTCGCGCGTCGAGGATATCCTCATCGATCCCGAGGCGCCGCCTCCGCCCTGCTCACCGGAACTGACGGCGCGTATCCAGCATTGCGCTGCGGCGATCCGCGCGGCGCGGGCGCGACAAGCGTCCATCATGCTCATCTACGGTGCCCATCTGTTGCGCAACGGCACGGCGCTCATCCTCGAACGCATGATGGCGCGCGGCTGGCTGACGCACCTGGCCACCAACGGCGCCGGCACCATTCACGACTGGGAATATGCCTGGTTCGGCGCCTCTACCGAAAGCGTCGAAATGAACGTCGCCTCAGGCACCTTCGGCACCTGGCACGAGACGGCCACGACCATTCATCTCGCCCTGTTGACCGGCGCCCTCGACGGCCTGGGCTATGGCCGATCCCTGGGAAAACTCATCGTCGAGGACGGCACCACGTTGCCCACGGTCGAAGCGTTAGCATCCGCCATCGCCGCCGATCCTACGCATCCTCGAACTGCCGCCCGCGCCGACATGTTGCGGGCCATGCGCGAGCAAGGCTGGGCAGGCGGCCGGATCGCCATTGACCACCGCTGGAAACACGCCTCCATCGTCGCCCAGGCGTATCGTCATCGGCTGCCGCTCACGGTCCATCCTGGCATCGGCTACGACATTATCGCCAATCATTCGGTCTTCAACGGCGCCGCCATCGGCCGCGCCGCCGAGGCCGACTTCAAACTCTTCGGCGGTTCGGTCGATGGCCTCGACGGTGGCGTGGTCCTCTCGGTCGGCTCGGCGATCATGGGTCCGCAGGTGTTCGAGAAGAGCCTCAGCTGCGTCAACAACCTGCGCCTGCAAGCCGGCCGCGCCGTCGTCCAGGATCACCAGATATACGTCGTCGATCTGCAAGACGGCG
This sequence comes from Gemmatales bacterium, assembly GCA_038239465.1. Lineage (GTDB taxonomy): Bacteria > Planctomycetota > Planctomycetia > Gemmatales > Gemmataceae > JBBSES01. Next base: position 1,226 of record JBBSES010000312.1, on the reverse strand, counting down.
GCCAATGGGAGTGGACGAAAGGCGAACCGCCCAAGACGAACGCCGCCTATTACTTGCGTTTCTGCAAGAGCTACTCGCGCATGGGCGGCGCCATGCACTACTTACAGTGCGACAATGCCGCGTTCGTGCATCATCTCTACCACGCGCTGTGCGAAGAATGAGCGCGTACCCACCTCCCTCTCGAAATTCGCGTTCGAAAGCCATTTCCGCGCACGGGACTTGCTGCCGCCCGCCGCGAGCGATAAGATTCTTTTTCCGACCGCCGAAGGGGGGGCGTAGCTCAACTGGTTAGAGTACCGGACTGTCGATCCGGTGGTTGCGGGTTCGAATCCCGTCGCCCTCGCTAGTGCTGATGGATGCGGGCCGGTGCTGAGAAGCGCCGGCCCCTGTCATTTCAAGGGGTTGCGTCGATTCGCTCGCCTCTTCGAAAACGCCCAGCAAGTCGCGTGCCGGTGCCGTTCGATGCGATGAAATGCACCTTGTCACTACGCCCGGCACTACAGCATTTTCGACCGTCTCCCGTGTTCGCATTGTCTGCTCCGACGCCATCGCGGGCTTCATCGCGCTTGGAGTTACGGCGACCGAACCAACGCCGTCCGCGTTCGCGGCGTGGCTTTCCGGGCGAATGTCGGCCGACGCCACTACAGTTTTCACTACGCCTTTTCGTACCCCAGATTGCCCGGACTGCCCTGTTTGACCGTCCGTGCCCGTAAGGCGAAGGGGGATTTCCGCCACGGCCGGGCCGGTGGGCACGAGGTTCGGCAGCTTGTCCACGGCCCCGGCAAGATCGTGCAAGCGGCGGTGCGAATAGCGGGCGGTCAGTTCCGGCTTCGAGTGTCCGGCCAGTTCTTGCAGCGTCCGCAAGTCGATTCCCGAGCGACCCCCCCAGAGTCAGGTACGAATGGCGTAGGGAATGGAAGTCGACGTACTCCGGCCCGTCCGGGCCTTCAACGGCGTAGGGGATGCCAGCGGCGTCCAGGTCGATGCGGAGCATTTCCGCCCCCCGATGATCCCGCGCCCACGTCCCGCCCCAAACGGGGGCATTCGTGGGCTTGTCGGCCAGATAGTCGCGGAGAGCGGCCGCGACGTCGGCGGGCAGGGGTTGCACCTTCGTCTTGCGGTTCTTGGCGAAGCGGGCGGCGAGCGTCACGACGGGGCCGGCGGCGTTCAAGTCGAAGTCGGTCGGCGTCAGGTTCGCCAGAGCGTTGGCCCGGAAGCCGGTGCCG
>JBBSES010000311.1:0-5983 GCA_038239465.1 Gemmatales bacterium | reverse complement strand
GCCGCTCTTGGCCCGCGCTCTCGACACCTTGCTGACGCAGACCCGCGCCACCTTCGCCGGTTTCCTCAGCCTCGACCCGGACGGTCCGGTCGCCAAGATGACGGCGCCGGAAAAGGCGGAGGTAGATCATGCCCTGAGCCGCCAGCTGACGCGCAGCGTGCAGCGCCTGCGCCGCCCGGTATGGCTGGCGCAGGACCAGTCCAGCGTGGAGTCGAGCGATAGCCTGGGACCGTTTACCGATGCTTTTTGCCTTCCCTTGCGCGTCGTCGGCGCCGACCTCGGAGCGCTGCATCTGTACAAGGGTCAGGGATTATTCACCGAACGGCAGCTGCGTTTTGGCGAAGTGCTGGCCGGGTACCTCGCCAATAGTCTCCACGTCCTGCGTTCGCGGCGGACGCTGGAGGCGGAGAACTCGCGGCTGCGCGGCCATGCTCCCGCCGACGAAAGGTTGCTCGGCGATAGTCCGCCCATGCGCCAGCTGCGCGACCGCATCGCGCGCACGGCGGCCCGGCCCGTGATGGTGCTGATCCGCGGCGAAAGCGGCTCCGGCAAGGAACTGGTCGCCCTGGCGCTGCATCGCCAGAGCGACCGCTGCGACGGTCCTCTGGTGGCGGTGAACTGCGCCGCCATCGCGGCGACATTGCCGGAAGCGGAGCTTTTTGGCCACTGCAAGGGAGCCTTCACCGGCGCCGACCGCGACCGGCCCGGCCTCTTTCAGCAAGCGGACGAGGGGACGTTGTTTCTCGACGAGGTGGGCGAGTTGCCGGCCGACTGCCAGGCCAAGCTGCTGCGCGTGATCGAGGGCAAGGGCTTTCGGCCGGTCGGCGCCACGGCGGAAACGCGCGTGGACGTGCGCATCGTCGCCGCCAGCAACCGCGACCTCGAAGCGGAAGTGAAGAACGGGGCCTTTCGTCAAGACTTGCTGTTCCGTCTGCAGGTGATGCAAATCGTCGTGCCGCCGTTGCGCGATCGGGCGGACGACATCCCCGAATTGGCGGCTAGTTACCTTGGGCGCATGGCGGTCGAATATCGGCGGCCGATCAAACTCACCGACGAGGCGTTAAAACGATTGACGGCCTATTCGTGGCCGGGAAACGTCCGGCAACTCTGGGCCGTCCTCGAAAGCGCCGCCATCATGACCGACGGCCCGCTCCTGGATGCCGCCGATCTGCCGTTGCCCAACGACGCGGCGCCGGCGACCGCCCCCGGTTTGGACCTGGAAGCACTGGAGGACTGGGCCATTCGCCAGTCACTCCGCAAGACGCAGGGAAACGTCACGCAGGCGGCGAAGCTTCTAGGAGTGGTCCGCGACACGCTGGCCGCGAAGATGAAGCGAAGGGGGATTAGCCGGGAGGGCTGAGAAAAAGGGGACGGTGAATAGCGGACGGAAAATGCCTTTTCTCGTTTTCAAGTTTCAGAGTTTGGGATTGAGATGGGAGAGGCTCCCACCAGCGTCAGCCACACGTCGCCGAACGTCTCGGATTGTTCCACGGCGATGCGCTGGCCTTTCATGAGTTCGAGAATGGCCAGGAACAAACCAAGGAGACGGCCGCGCGTGTGCGGCGCCGTGAACAGCGACGACAGGGACGCCCGCCCGCCTTGCTGGAGTCGTTCGAGGATCGCCGCCATGTAGACATGGATCGGCGTCTCGTCCATGACGATTTGCCGCGTTTGCAGGGCCAGCGTCTCGCGCATCAGCCGGCCGAAGGCGCTGACCAGGTCCCACAATTCGACGGCCCGCAATGGCGCCTCCGCGGCGGCCGGCGCCTCCACTGGCTGACGCGGCAAACGGCACAATTGCCGGTCGGCGCTCGCCTCTAGAAGCCCTGCGGCGTCCTTGAACTTCTTGTACTCCAGCAGCTGACGAACCAGGTCGAGGCGCGGGTCGACCTCCTCTTCCGCCTCGGCCGTGCCGCGCGGCAGCAGCATCTTGCTCTTGATCTCCATGAGCGTGGCGGCCATGACCAGGAATTCCCCGGCGGCTTCCACGTCGATCAATTGCAAAACATTCAGGGATTGCAGGAACTGCTCGGCCACCGCGGCGATGGGAATGTCCCGGATATCGACCTCGTCGCGCTTGACGAGATAGAGCAGCAAATCGAGGGGGCCGCGGAAGCTGTCTAGGTGGACTTGGTGTTCCATAGGAGGTGGACGGTGGACGGTGAACGGTGGACGGAAAATGCGGAGACGGGGTTCTTTTTTTCACTGTCTACCGTCCACCGTCCACCGTTCACTTGATTTCCTGCCATTCCCCCACATCGCTTCTGGTATGCGGAGGAAACGCCTCGCTGGCGGCCATTTGGCGGTAGACCTCTTCGCCGCTGGTGCCGAGCAGCTTGAGGCTGGACAGGGGCAGGCGCGGCCATTCGCGGTAGAAGACGATGTCGTCGCCGCTGTCGGCGAATACTGGGTCGGCATCGCGCAGCGCCTGGCGGGCGTGGCTCTTGAATTGCTCGCCAAGCGGTCCAGGCGGCAGAGCCACGACGCGGACCTCGTCGTCGGGCGTTTCGTCCACGTCGGCCAGGGCGGGGCGGGCGTCGTTGAAGGCGGCCACGATGTCGTCTTGCGCTTCTTGAGCGCGGCTGCGCTGCGTCAGGAACATCTCGATGACGCTGGTGCCGACGAGCCGGCCGCCCAGGAAGTTCTCCGCTTCTTGCAGAATGGCGACCGCGAGAGGTTTGACGAGGTTCTCGGAGGTCAGGCAAACGTGGACCAGCGAGGTGAACTGCCCTTCCAGGGTAGTTTGCAGGGCTTCCTCGAGGTCCATTAGGTCGCGCGGCGTCAAGCCGTCGAGCAAGCGCTGGATGGCGTCTTCGAGGTCGCGGCAATTGGCCGGCAGCAGGCACATGCCCGGCACCGGGTCGTGGGCGGAGATGGCGGCGCGGTCGGCGAAGTCCTGCACCAGTTCGCCGAGGCGGTGGCGGCAGAAGTTGATCTCGCGCGCCTGCTCCGTCAGCTGGCCGCGCAGGCTCAGGTAAACGTCGTTGACGTGCCGCAGCTGCAAGGCCTGGAAGCGCACCCGCGGATATTGCTTCAGCGCTTCGATCATATCGGGGATCATCGTCGGGTTGCGGCGGCTGGCGTTGGGGTTGGCGCGCAAGGCGTCGAGCGTGTCGTGGATGCGGGCGTGGGCGTCGGCGGCGCGCTCAGTGAGCTCGCGGCGCAGCGATTCGTGGTGTTCGAGGACGCGGTCGATGGTGTCGGACAATTGACGGATGGCCTCTTCGGCGCCGGCGAGGCGGAAGTCGGGCCTTTCGACCAGGCCGAAGACGATGGCGGAAACCTTCTCGTCATATTCCTTGAGCAGCGCTTCCGCGGCCGGCCCCATGGCCTTTTCGGCGAAGATGGCGAGCGCCTTATCGCCCGTGTCGCTGGGCTTGCCGACCACCTGCTCCATGCGGCCCAGGGCTTGCTGCACGGCGGCGAGGTCGGGGTCCGGCTGCCGGCGCGACTTGGGCACGAAGGGATCGACCAGCGAGGCGAAGATCGACTCGGCGGTTTGTCCGAGGGCCTGGGCGACGGCGTCCTGCAAGTGCTTGAGCAGGTGTTCCGGGTCGAGTTCCTGGCGGGTGAGTTCGGCGGCGAGGGTGGCGCGGATGCCGTCGCGGACGGCGGCACCGTCCTTGGACATCCAGTTTTGGCTGATTTCGTGGCACAGGTGCCGAGCGGCGACTTGAAGGAGGGCGCGGCGCGGCCAGGAGATGCGATAGAGGTTCATCGTCTGGTACGTGGCCGGGGCCGCGTCGTCGGCTTCGTCTTCGGAACGGGCGCCGTCGGCGGCCTTGCCCAGCGGCGTCGTCAGTTCCCGGAACAGCCAGTCGCCGACCAGGCGCGTCGCCTCGCCGGCGCGCCCGGCGTCGTTTTCGGGTTCCAGGGGCATGAGGATGGTGCGGCCAAACGGCGGATCGCGGTCCTTGAGTTTCGGCTCGCGGTCGTCGTAGCGAAAACTGAACGTCACGTCAGGCCGGCCGAAGTGGTGCATCTCCGTCAGGGCGGCGTAGGCGTTGCCGACGGCGGCGGTGCGAGCGCCCTGCTTGTCGAGGCGTTCGACGCCGGGGAGCAGAAACAGGCCGACGAGGTCGGGATGGGCATAGCCGAGGTGCCGCAGCTGCGAACGGGCGACATAGGCGATGTCGAGGAACATGCCGCCGCCGGTGCCGCCGCCGAGGCCGCCGACGATGTAGACGCGCGGGGCGTTGGTGCGCAGGCCGAGGCGCGTGTGCCGATTGGCGCCGGCCAGGGTTTCGGGCTTGGTGCAGGCTTCCAGTTCGGCGCGCAGCCGGGCGGCGATGGACCGATAGTGATCGACGAACGCCAATCGGCCGAGGGCGCGGATGCCGGTCGTCACCGGGTTGCGCGGGATGCGGTAGAGCAGCTTGGGATTGAACCAGGAATCGACGGCCATGCGGCCATCGCGCGGCTTCAAATAGTGGCTGGGTCGGTTGAGCCGAGCCAGGAACGCCTCGGCCGGCTCGAACGCCGCCGCCCCTCGTTCGTCGTGGGTAGCGGCCTGTACGGCGTCGGGATCGCTGTCGATATAGAGGAAGCGCAAATTGGGGAGGGCACTAACGGCGCCGAAGTTGTCCAGCACGGCTTCGCGCAGGACTTGCAGGATTTCCAGCCCCTTTTGGCCGAGGCCGACCACCAGCGCCGGAAACAGGACGCCGTCGCCCTTCACCTCGGGCGGCGCCTGGCGCGGCGGGGTCAATTCTTGCACGGGCGGGCCGGTTTCCTCGACGGGGCTAGCCGCGCGGCTGCCGTCGGGCCGCAGGCTGCCGGGGCTGTCGTGCTGCGCCAGTATCGCCGGCGCGGAGGTGACGGGGCCGCGATCGGGGAAGGGCCGCTCGGTGGCCGGCGCCGCCGCGGGGGCCGGCCGTAGCGAGGGCGATTTCGCCGCCACTTCCGCCGCGGCCCCCGACGCACGAAGGGCGCGGACCAGGTCGAGGCAACTCGGATAGCGCTGCTCCGGCTTCTTCATCAGGCTGCGGTTGATCGGCCCGCGGTCCCCCTTGGGCAGCAGCGAGACGTTCGGTTGGGCGCTCAGGTGCTGCATGATGAGTTGCTGCAGGCTGGTGCCGTTGAAGGGGCGTTGGCCGGTCAGCAATTCTTGATAGACGATAGCCAGGCTGTATTGATCGCAGTAACGGCTGACCACGCCGTCGAACGTCTCGGGGGCCGCGTAGACGGGCGTGATGCCGCCGGTCACGGTGGCCATCATGCCTTCGAGATCTTTGACGAGGCCGAAGTCGGCGACCTTGGCGTGATTGTGGACCAGGAACAGATTCTGCGGCTTGATGTCCAGGTGTTGCAGCTGGTACGTCTGGTTCATCAGGTCGAGGACTTCGGCTGTCTCCTCCATGTAGCGCATCAACTCGTCGCGCGGGATGCCCTGCATGTTTTGGCCGCGGCACTCGCGGAAGCGGTCCCACAGGTTGCGGTCGGCCAACTCCATGACGATGAGCAGCCGGCCTTCGATGATGTCATAGCGTTCGAGGGAAAGAAGATAGGGATGGCGAACTCCTTGCACGCGCTTGAGCGCCTTCAACTCTTGCTCGGCGCGGCGGGTGCCGTCGGGGTCGGTGGTCTGCAAGTCGCCGTAGACGAACTTGATGGCTTTGTGGAGGCCGCCTGGTGCCTCGGCCTTCCATACTTCGCCGAAGCCGCCGCCGCCCAGGCGCTCGATGAGCGTGTAGCCCTCGATCGGCACGGCACCAGCTTCGACCCGAACCGGCATGGTCAGGTTCCTAAAGTCCCGAGGAAATCGCCACCGACGGCGCGGGCGTTTCCCGCGGGTAGGGGACGACGCGGGACAATCTATAGTAGCTTCGCTTGGGTCCGGTCGCAACCGACGGGACGGAGTTTGCGACCGCCGTCGGTCGAACACAGGAACATAACTTACTGCGGCGAGGGGGGGTGTGGGGAGGCCCCGACTGAGTATTCTCACAACCGGCGGTGAGCCCCCTCCGCGCCCCCGCTAGTGTGG
>JBBSES010000310.1:0-5984 GCA_038239465.1 Gemmatales bacterium | reverse complement strand
GCCGACGGTCGCAGCGTCGAAGCCGGCAGCCGAGCAAACGCCGGCAGCCGATCCGTGGGCCAGTCTCCTCCAGGTCGGCATGGCGCTGTTCCAGCAGGCCACGGCGAAAACGCCCGGTGATACCGCGAAGGGCACGAACGGCTTCGGCTCCCTGGTGCAACGCGACGAGCGCACGGGCGAGACCTATTTGAAGCTGCCGGTGCCGCCGCCGGATGTGCTGGAGCAAGCGCTGCGGGCGGTGGGTACACTGTTGGAAGGGTTGCGGAAGTAGGGCGACCGAGGCCATCTCCGCCATGCAAAGAGAGCAGCCGTGGACCAGGCAACCGACGATTTCGCGCTTGAGTCGATTGTCAATCTTCATGGCATCGCGGCGGAAATGTTCGTGCCCATTCCAATCGAACGCTTGCGCATCGGCGATGGCGCCACGCAAGCAGTGCTCTCGGTTTCCATCCGGGGAATGCATGGTTCGGCGGAAGAAGAACGTCGCTTGCGCCTGTACTGGTCTCCTTCCAGCGTCCCGCAACAACGGCTGGGAGTTCAAGACGCGGTCGTTACGGAATGAGCAGCTTTAGGTGTCGCTTGCGCCATAATCGCTTGCTACGGCGGAGTGCGAGTAACGAAAACAGCGGTTCCGCACTGGTGAGCCGAGTGGAGGATCGCCCGCGCGTGGGTCTCTGGCCGCTTATGCTACGCGACATCTTGCCGACGATACCCATTCCCTTGCGCGCTCCTCATCCTGCCGCCCAGGTCGATTTGCATGCCGTGTTGCACCGGATTTACGACGCGGGCGGCTACGAGGATTACATCTACAGCGGAACACCGCGGCCGCCCCTGAGGGCCGACGACGTGGCCTGGGCGCGATCGTTGGCTCCTTCATTGGACTGAAATGGCGGGTTCGAGTCGAAAAGGTCAATTTACCGGGCGATTCTTTGGGTTGCCCGGCTTCTTCGTCGCTCCCCGCGCACGCTTCTTTGCTGACGCCACCGGCGGCATCTTGGCGAATACCTTCCGCACTGGAAGAACCAGGCCCGGCAAGACATCGCCGCCCTCCAGCGTGTCCGCTTCCGTGAGCGTCGTGCTTTAGTCGGGTGCGCTGAAGACTTCAATCGTGCGTGCCACCGGATCGACCAGCCACACCTGGCGCACTCCCGATACGCAATAATCGCGGACTTTAAGTTCCATCTCTCGCTTGGTGTTTCCTTCGCTCAGCACTTCCACCGCTAGAGCGGGCGCCAGGCCGGCGATGGCGTCGGTTGGCCGTTCGCGTTTGGGCAATTGGTCCCAGGAGACAAAGGAGACGTCCGGCATGCACACCAGACCCGGCCTCAATCTCATGGGTCCGTTGATCCCGGCGAGGAAGCCGACATCATGTTGATTCAAGAATGTCTGCAAGAGATAAACGATATCGACTCCCAATGCCGATTCGGGGAACGACATGACTTTCGCTACCAAAACGCCATCCACCAATTCGTAGAGTCCGGCCTTGAGGTCGTTGAGGCGGATCAAGTCCTTCTCGGTAGCAGTCCCCGGCGGCGGATCGAGACGAATGCGATGCGCCGGGACGTCGCCCAGGCGCTCCAAAAGATCGGCGACCGCTTTCAGAGCGGTGCCATTCGCTTTGCGCGGCATGTGAGGTTCCTCATTCACGGGGTATCTCGCTTCTTCGAAGCGTCGCTAACCGAGCCGGCATATTGTACGCTGAAATTTATCCACCACCCTTGCCATCGAGACGCCGCGATGCCTGCTCCCTTTCGCACCAATCCCTCGACCATCGCTCGCTATTTCTTTCACGATTGCGAACGCTTTCTGTATTACAGCGCCGCCAGTCCTGAGCAGCGGGCGCGCGAGGGACTGCCCACGCCGGACTTCGACCATAGCCCGCTCGTCGCGGCCATTCTCGAAAGCGGCCAGCGCTGGGAACACGATGTCGTCGAACGCCTCCTCAAGGGCCGCGTCGTGGTCGCGCCGGGCGAGGGCGAACTGCACACGCGGCGCCTGTCGCTCAAGGAAACGCTGCGCTGCCTGCGCGACGAGCCGGCCGGGCGCTTCCTCTATCAGCCGACGCTGGCGCCGCCGGCCGCGTTTTACGAGAAATACGGCATCGACGCGGCGCACGTCCTCATCAGCGACAACCATCCCGACCTGATCGAGATCGTGCCCGACGGCGAGGGCCGGCTTTTCCGCGTCATCGACGTCAAGCGCGGCGAAGCCCTCAAGCTCACGCATCGGGTGCAAATTTTGCTTTATGCTCTCGAATTGCAGGCTTTGCTCGAGGCCGAGGGCATCACGAGCGCGCGCGTCGATCTCGACCGCGGCGCCGTCTGGCTCGGCAAACAGCCGGCACCTGAGACTTTCGACCTACGCGCGTTCAAGCCGCACCTGGAGCGATTCCTGAGTCAAGATCTGGCGCGCATCCTGGCCGGCACGGCGCGCGACGCGCGCTGGCATCTCTATCCGCGCTGCGAATGGTGCGAATTCTTCGAGCCGTGCCGCGACGAGATGCGTCGCACCGACGACGTCTCGCGTTTGGAAAACCTGACCACCTACGGTAAGCGCCACTTGCACGAAGAAGCGCAAGTGCAAACCCTCACGCAGCTGGGGCGCTTCCTCAAGCGCGGCGACGCCGACGAGGTCTTGTCGCGCTGCGCCTCGCTGGCCGGCCAACGGCACCGCTTGCAGATGCGCGTCGAGGCGCTCGTCAACGGCGAGCCTCGGTTGCACGGCGCGTCGTCGCCCGACTTGCCGCATGGGGAGAATATCGCCCTCTATATCACGGTGCAGCAGGAGCCGTTGGGCAAGGCGGTCTATCTGGCCGGCGTCCTGGTGACGGCGCGCGAGGATTTGCGCAAGCACCTGTTTCGTCCGGCGTTGCTTGGACAAATCAGCACGGCCACCGGCAAGGCCGAGCCGAAAGTCTGGGTGGCCAGCAGTCCCGATGACACCCTGTTCGTGCGCCGCAAATTCATCGAACTGCTGTCCGAGGTGTTGACGGCCGTTGATCGCTACAACCAGAAACAAGGGGAATGGAAGGACAAACTGACGCTGCAGGCATTCGTCCACACCGAGACGGAACGCGGTCTTCTGTTCGCCATGCTCCTCGAAGCGCTGCACGAACCGGACCTGGCCGAACGGGCCATGACGCTGTTGTTCCACTTCCAGGGGCCGGAACTGCTGCACGCCGACCGGCATCCCGGCAATGAGGTGCCGTATCCAGTCGTGGTCCTGCAAAGCGCCATCGGCCGTTTGTTGGCGCTGCCCGTCGAAGTCAGCCACACGCTGCCGGAAATGCTCGAAGCGCTCGGCAGTCCGTTCAACTATTCGCGCAAGGCGTACTACCACTTTCCGCTGGGCCACGGCTTGCGCGCTGAGGCGCTCCATGCCGCCTGGTATGCCGGCAAACGCGGCAACCTGGAGGAAATTCGCCTGCAGGGACGTGTGTACCTCATCGCCATTCAATCATTGCTGCGGTCGGTGCGCGACAAGGCGAAGGAGTGCCTGGTCGCCTGGCCGCCGCGGTTTTCCCTGCCGACCGGGGCCGGCATCCGCGATCGCTTGCTGTCGCGCCTCGCCTTTTTTGCCCGCTACGAAATGGTGCTCGGCTGCCTGGCCATCCGTGAGGCCCGCGCCGAGGCCCGGCCCACGCAAGTGCTGCTCGGCCAAGTGATCGAGCTGCGCGCCTTCCACGAAACCGAAATGGAAGTGATCGGCGACCTGATCCGCGAGCCGGACGCGACCGGCTTCCCGTCGTGGCTGCTGGTCCGCGATAGCGACGCCGGCCGTCGGGCACAGGTCGAGTACGCCGATTACTGGTATCGCAATAAACCGTATGGCGGCCCGGAGAACGCCCATCGCGCCGTCGTCGGCATCGATGAAGTCCGCACTGGCGTAGGACCGGCGGTGCTGCGGCTCAGTTATGCCCGCCCCTTCAAGGACAACCCCGTCAAACCGGGCGAGCGCTTTCTGTTGTACCAGCGCTTCACCGATTTCACGACGGACAAGATCGTCGGCTTTCTCGCCTCCCTCGATCAAGCGGGCGACGGCTTTCTGCAAGAACTGTTGCGCGATCCCGAGAAAGCGGCGGCGCCGCGGGCATTGCCGCCCGAGGTCGAAAAGGCAGTCGTCGGCCGCGGCGATCATCTCGGTTTCACGCCGAGCCAGGCGATGGCATACGAGGCCATTCGCCAGCGGCGCGTGACGGCCGTCTGGGGACCGCCCGGCACCGGCAAGACGCACTTTCTGGCGACGGCCATCCTCGGCCTGATGGCGGCGCACGCAGCGGTTGGGCGTCCGTTCCGCGTTCTCGTGACCGCTTTCACGCACGCCGCCATTGAGAATCTTTTGCGCAAGATTGGCCAGCGCCAAGGCGAGATGGCCGCCGTCGCTTTCGACCTGCACGTCGCCAAGGCCAAGCGCTGGCAAAGCACCATCGCGCCGGGCGAGGTGATCGAGGACGAAGACATCGCCGCCTGGCTGGAGGCGCGGCCTTACGCCGTCCTCGGTTCGACGGTCTACTCGTGTCTGAAGCGGCGCGAGGAGTTGGCCGGCTTCGACCTCGTGGTCATCGACGAAGCCTCGCAAGTGCGCGTGCCGGAAGCGGCCGTCGCCATTTCCTTCGTCGCTCCCGCGGGCCGCCTGGTGCTGGCCGGCGATCACTTGCAGCTGGCGCCCATCGTCGCCGGCATCTATCCCGACGCGCCGCCCGGCGAACCGCTGCTGCACCGCTCGATCTTTGAAGCCATCTTGCCGAAGGGAGAAAGCGGTACGGAACAACCACTCGTCGCTCCCTCGAAAATCGTCTGCCGTCTCGAAGAGAATTTCCGCATGAACGACGTGCTGACCGGGGTGGCCGCGCGCCTGCTCTACGGCCCCGGCTACCAGTGCGTCAGCACCGCCGTGGCGCGGCGGCGCTTACCCTTCACGCCCGCCGCCGAGATCGAAGACATCGTGCGTGCCTGCCTCGACCCGGCCTATCCGCTGGTGCTGGTGCTGCTCGACGGCATTCGCGCCGCGCAGTCCAACCCCATCGAGGCGGAGTTGGTGGCCGATCTGATAAGCGCCCTGCGCGATGGTTTGCGGAACGAAGATGGCGACGTGTATACCGATGACGCGGCATTCTTTCGGCACGGCGTCTTCATCGTCAGCCCGCACCACGCGCAGATTCGGGCCATCGAACGCCAACTGGAGAAGCGCACATGGCAGGTGCCGCCGCGCGTCGATACGGTGGACAAACTGCAAGGCCAGGAAGCCGAGGCCGTCATCGTCAGCTACGGCGTGGCCGACCCGGAGTTCGCCCTGCGCGAGGCCGAGTTCATCTACGGCTTGAACCGCCTGAACGTGGCGCTAACGCGGGCGCGTACCAAGTGCGTGGTCTGCCTGCCGCTGCCGTTGGTGGAGGCGACGCCGCAAGTCCTCGACGTGGAAGCCGCCGCCGCGGGGCTGGCTTTCATGCGCCGGCTGGTTCATCTCATGGAGACGGAAGGCGATGCCGTGACCTTCGAGGCGGAGGAATTCGAGGCGCGCGTGCTGCGTTTCGGCGGCAAACCGAAAGGCCGCGGACGCAAGAAAACCTGACGGGGAGGGACGACGGCATGGCCTTCTTCGACGATCCGGCGCTGCACGATTTTCCCGACCGCGCCATCCGGCAAATGCAGGCGCACGCCGCCCATCTGCGCGAATTGATGGTCGCGGTCGTCCCCGCCGTCGCCGAGCGTATGGTTTTCGAGCAGGTCCGGCCCATCGATCGTACCTTCCCGCTACCCGACTGGCGGCGGCGCGAATCCGATCTCCTTTTTCACGTTCCCTTCCGCGCGGGCGAGGCGGCTCCCGAGGCTTTGGTGTGCGTGCTGGTCGAGCATCAAAGCACGGCCGATCCCGCGATGCCGCTGCGTACCCTGTGGTATGCCGTCCTCTACTGGGAGAAGCTGTGGCGCGAGTGGTCCGATGGCCACGAGCGCGGCCAACCGCTGCTTCTCAACCCGGTGCTG
>JBBSES010000309.1:0-5986 GCA_038239465.1 Gemmatales bacterium | reverse complement strand
GATGACGTGAAGTTGCGTCGCGGATATTCGATCGATGACGGTCAGATCCTTTCCGACGGGGCCGTCGAAATTGTCGGCGATCAAGGCGACCGGGTCGTCGAGGTTGGAAATCACCTGTCCCTTGCGAAAACCACCATCCCCGATGCCCAGCAAGACAGTGAGGGTCACTGTGCCTGGAAGCGCATCGCCATTGTCGTCCAACGAGATGGTGGTCACTGCCAGGTCTCGCCGACCGTCGCCGTTGAAATCGCCGGTAACAATGGACTGGGGCTGTCCCGCGAGGAAAAGGCGCGTCTGTGGCCGAAAGGTTCCGTCGCCGGCTCCGAGGAGGATCGACACGTCGTTGGTTTTGGAGTTCAGGACGGCTAGATCGGGCACGAGATCATTGTTGAAGTCGCCTGTCACCATGACCGTGGGCGTGGTGCCGACGCGGAAGCCGCCGCTTTCCGAGAAGTCGCCGCCCCTGATATTGAGTAACACGGTCACGGTTGCCTGATTGGCGGCACCGGAATTTACCGCCAGTAAATCGGGGCGATGGTCGCCGTTCACGTCCGCCACCACGGGGAGGGCGCCGAACCCTGCGTGCGTGACCTGGATGTCGCCGAAGGTGCCGTCCCCGCGGCCGCGCGTAATGGAGATATCGCCAAAGACATCGTTGGTGAAGGCGAGGTCGAGGTGGCCATCGCCGTCGAAATCGGCGGCCCGCACCTGCACCTCGTCTACTCCGAAATCGTTGCGCGCTTGAAAGGCCGTGTGGGGAATGGGTGTGCCGAACCCGCCTCGACCGTCGCCGAGGGCCACTAAGAACTGATTTTCTTGGCCCGTTGGGGTATCTGCCGCCATCACGAAATCGAGATGGCCGTCGTCGTTGAAGTCGCGCAGGAGCAGTTGACTAGGCGCAACGGGCGCCGCTACGGTGGCTTTGAAACTCAAGCCACCCGTCTTGCTTCCCAGAAGTACGCTGTAGGAACCCGCTTGCAAAGCATCGCTTGGATCCGGCCGATTGAGCGTTACGACATCAGGCAGTCCATCGTTATTGAGGTCGCCGACGGCAAGAGAAAAGGGGCCTTGGCCAACGGGTATAACGGTCGCAATGGCACCCAGGAAAGAGTTATTGCTTCCCGCATAGTAACGGAGCGAGGATCCGTTTTGGTTGGCGACCACCAAGTCGGCGTAGCCGTTGCCGTCGAAATCGCCCGTGGCCAAGGCGATGCTGGTATTGGTCGGGGGCACGGCGAGAATCGCTGCCGTGCTAAACAAAGACGGTATCGGCGATCCGATATTATTCTGCAACACTACCAGCTGGTAGGAGCCGGCGGCGGTGGCCAGCACTGCCGCCAGGTCGGGCTTGCCGTCGTTGTTAAAATCGGCCGATACGAGGCCGCCGTTGAAAAGGCTGACGTTATTCGCCGTGAATACGTCGGTCTTGGTGAACGTGCCATCGCCCTTGTTAATCAGCACGGCGATGCCGCTGGAACCGTTGGGGTCGGGGTCCGGGGGGAATTTCATGTCGAAGGTGCCGGTCGTCACCGCCAGGTCGGGCAGGCCGTCGCCGTTGAAGTCCGCTACAACCATCCCGGTGACGCTTCCCGCGACGGGGGTGTCCTGGCTCGCCCGGTAGGTGCCGTCGCCGTTGCCCAAGAATACGGAAACGGTGTATACGTTAGCGCTGTTTTTGTAGAAACTCGCGACCGCCAGATCGGGAATTCCATCGCCGTTGAAGTCGGCGTTGATCGACTCCGCCTTCACGCCGAGACCCGGCAGCTGTAGGTCAGAGAACGGCAGCTGCGACGCATCCAGCGTGACGGCTAGCGTGTAATTGACGGCCGGATCCGTCGGCGCGTCGCCCAACTCTTCTACCAGAATATAGTAGTTTCCGGCCGATATGTGCTGGTCGATCACGCCGTCGCCCGGATGTCCCACGGTGCCGTCGCTTTGGTACAGCAAAAGGGGTTCCGCCACGGCCACGCCGCCGCCCAGTTCTCGGTAGAGAGTGAGGCGTGTGCCCTTCGTACCGCCGGTCACGTGCAATTGAAGGCGGCGCTCTTCCAGCACCGACAAACGGTAATACTCTTTGTCTCCGGGCGTGAGATCGCCCTGCACGACGGTGTTGATGTTTGGCGCGGGAGTCGTAACGACTAGGGTCGGCGCCGTGACGATGCGGTCGCTGAGGGCTTCGTTTTCGGTTTGATTGGCGTAAATCTTCAGCAAGTCGTGATCGTTGCCGAAGGCATGGTCGGTGCCAATGCTCGTGTTGGCCAATCCACGGAGACTCAGGAAGACATTTTGAGACGCTCCGAATCCTTTCGCCGCGCTGGCGGCGGCATCGGGCAACTTCAAGCTAAGTAACACATCGGCGTACATACCTGCGTTGATGGCGGGTACGACGATCGGCCCCGGCGGCATCTGCGCCAATAGGAAATCCGTGTTGTTAGTGAGAGCCGTTCCCGAAAGATGCACCTCGGCAGTGAAACTCGCCGCGTCGCCGGCACCGCGATTCTCGATCCGATATTCGATTTGAATGGCATCCCCCCAAACCGCCGGATCGCTGGCGACGCGAAATGACGCCACCTCTAAATCTGGCTTAGCGACGGAAACTGCCCTGGCCAGGTTCAGCGTGTACAGCCCCGACAGCGCGGGATCGCCCGTCGCGGGCGCCGTCTTCACGTCGTAATCGCCGTGGCCGAAGCCCGAGACGGCGACGTAGTAGATGCCCGTCGCCGAGGCCTGGAAGCTCAGGCGCGAGTCAGTCAGGTCATAATCGTCGTTGGAGGCGATGGGCGCACCGCTGGCGTCGAAGACGCGCAGCACGCTATCCAGGCCGCTGCCGATCTTTTGGGCATCGACGGTGGCGCTCACGGTTTGATTCGCCGTCAGCGAGATCTTGTAGACGTCCACCTGCTTGCTGTCGGCGATGAAGCCCGAGACGAGGGCGGTATTGCTTGGTTGGAAAGCCAACATCCCGGCGTCGCCAAGGAAGTGGCCAGCGGACAGCAGCGTCCGATCTTCCAGGATTTCGACCGTCGGCCGAAAGCGGAGGGGCCGGGTCGTCTTATTCTTGCGAGCCGTGGTCTTGTTCCGCGAGGCGCCGCGCAGCCAGTGGGGCGAGTTCATGAGGGAAGCTCCGTGAAAACCTGGGATGCCGGACCATATAAAACTCGTTCCCAAGCTCCGGCTTGAGAACGCAAGCCTCGAAGCCCCGGCTTCGAGGCGCGCTCAAAGAGACGCGGCCTTTTGGCTATCGCGCGACGAAGCCGGAGCTTCGTCGCTTGCGTTCCCAAGCCGGAGCTTGGGAACCAGTAAGGGGCGCTAGGTATCTATTCCTTTTTCGCGTCCACGACGGACGTGGCCTTGCCATATTTTTTCGCCAATTCGCTGAAACCGCGCGTGCGGCGGATCGGGTTCAGGGCGTTGTCCTTCTTGACATACCTGAACCAGAACTCCTCGCGCGCCTCCTTGGTCGGCAGGGATTCGAGAGCCGTTTCCAGCAAGGCGATGGCCCGGTCCTCATACTGCTTGCGGATGTCGGCGGACAGCGGCGAGCGCGGCCCTTTGGTTTCGTCCAGGCGGGCGACGGCTTGCGCGTAGACGCGGGCGGCGTTGTAGGGCGTGCGCGCGTCCTTGGGACCGCGACGCAGCGCTTCCTCGGCGTCGGCGACGGCCTCGGCGTGCTTGCCGACCTTGGCCCGCGCCAACCCGCGGCCGGCGTAGGCGTCGGCGCTGTCGGGCGATTGATCGAGCGCCGCTTGAAAGTCGCGCAGGGCCAGGCGCGGCACGTCGTTGACGAGGTAGGCCCAGCCGCGTTCGGTGCGCGATTTGACGTCATCCTTGATGGCCAGCGCCCGCGTGAAGTTGTCGATGGCGCCCGAGTAATTGCCGAGCATTTGGTGGTTGAGCCCGATGGCCTG
Organism: Gemmatales bacterium; assembly: GCA_038239465.1. GTDB lineage: Bacteria > Planctomycetota > Planctomycetia > Gemmatales > Gemmataceae > JBBSES01. The sequence continues at coordinate 2,078 of JBBSES010000309.1, read as the reverse complement.
GTAGACCTCGGCGCCGGCCGGTCCCTTGACGTGTTCCAGATAGTTGTCGAATGCCTTAATCGCCTCGTCGTAGCGGCGCGATTCCATGAGGGCGACGGCGCGATGGCGGTGGGCCTTGGCGAAGCTGGGCCGCAGCTGCAGGGCGGCGTCAAAGGCCCCCAGCGCTTCAGGCAGCTTCTTTTGCGAGCGCAACACCTGGCCGCGCTCCAGCTGGTCGTCGGCGCGGAACGGGCTGTCGGCCGCTTCCGTTTTCAGGGCCAGGTCCAGATCGGCGAGGGCGGCATCCCCGGCGCCGCGTTTGATTTCCAGCTTGGCGCGGGCGCGGTAGAGCGACGAGAGGACCGAGGGCTTCAGCGCGATGGCCTTGTCGAGCATGGCCCGCGCCTTGTCGAAGTCGCCGCGCTCGCCGTACACGTGGGCCAGGTTGTTGTACGCCTGGAAGCGCTCGGGCTTCAAGGCGACGGCGGCTTCGAGGTCGGCGATGGCGCGGCCGTCGCCTTTGACGTAAGAGCGAATGACGCCGCGGTTGACGAGGAGGACGTAGCGCTCGTCGTCGCTCGGTTTCATGCGCTCGGCCTGGGTGAAGTCGTATTCGGCGGCCTTGGCGTAGAGCGCGGCTTCCGCCTCGCCCTTCTTTGGCCCCGAGCGCCGCAACTGGTCGGCGATTTCGCCGTGGGCGAAGCCGCGCATCAGGTAAATCCAGATGAGGTCCTGGGTGTCCTGGCCGCGTTCGAGGCATCCCGTCAGACTTTCCGCGGCCGCCTCCGGCTTGTGGACGCGCAGGTAGCAAATCGCCCGGTAGAACTGCGCCCAGTAGTGGTTCGGCTGCTCGCGCAAGGCGGCGTTGAACAGCGTCGCGGCGCCGTCCAGGTCGTTCTGCCGGTACTGGCGTTGGGCGAGCAAGAAATAGTCGCTGGCGCTGCCGGGCCGCTGATTGCGGCTGATTTCTTCCCGAATGTTGTCGGCGGCGGCGCGTTCCTCCGCGGCGCTCTTGGGATCGTTGAGGGCGGCGAAGCAGTCGGCACGCATGTCGTGATATTCGCGGTCCTGGCCGCGCAATCGGCCGGCGTTTTCGACCAGCTGCAACGCCCGCCGCGCTCCTTCGAGCGACTTTTCCTCCTGCAGCGCCTCGCGGGCCAGGAAGAACAACATCTGCGAGCCGGCGTCGAGCAAGCGCCGTTGTTTGGCTTCATCGAGATAGAGGTCGCCGCGCACGCGGCCGGGGTCGGCGTCCCGTTGCCAGTTGTAGATGCCCAGGGCGGCGACGCACGCGGCCCCCGCCTTCGCGCGGTTTTCGCGCACGTCTAGGCCAGTGAATTGCGAGTTGTACAAATTCCACTGGTTGTCGAAGACGAGAAAGCGATTGCCGTTCTCTACCCTGCGTTGCTGGTCGGCCAGCCGCTCCAGGCCGGCCGAGGTTTGGACGAGGAGTTCGTCGGCTCGTTTCTTCTGGTCGCCGAGCCGATCCTCGTCGCCGATAAGATTCAAGGCGCTATCCAAAGACACCTTGGCGTCGGCCCATTTCTGGTCGGCGACGCGCTCCTGACCTTCGGCGAGCAGGCGTTCCACGTCGCCGCGCTGGGCCTCGAAGCGGCGCGTCTCGTTCAGCTCATTTTGCAGAATGCGATTGCCTTGGTACTGAACCAAAATCGTCCCGACGACCAGGAACAGCAGGGCGGCGACGGACGCGAGGACCGCCGCCGTGGCCGCCTTGCGCCGCCGGGCTAGCTTGACGAGCTTCTCCAGCGACGACGCCGGCCGAGCGACGATCGGCTCGCCATTGAGGTAACGGCGCAGGTCATCGGCCAGGTCGCCGGCGCTGGCGTAACGTTTGGTCGAATCTTTCTCCAGGCACTTCAAGCAAATGGTCTGCACGTCGGCCGGCAGCTTGGGCTGCAGCTGGCGCGGCGGCACCGGCTCGGCCGTGCGGATGAGGATCAGCGTGTCCATCACCGATTCGCCCAAGAACGGCAATCGCCCGGTGAGCATTTCGTAGAGCATGACGCCGAGTGCCCAGACGTCGGTGAGCGGCCCGAGTTCGGCGGTCTTGCCCTCGGCCTGCTCGGGCGACATGTAGT
>JBBSES010000308.1:0-5993 GCA_038239465.1 Gemmatales bacterium | reverse complement strand
TGCAAGCCGGGCAGCGGGTTGACTTCGAGGAAGTATGGCACATCTTTCCGCAGCCGGAAGTCGATGCGCGAAACGTCGCGACAACCCAGCGCCTTCCATGCTAGTCGGGCCGCCTTTTCGACGGCTTGTAACGTCTTCGCCGGCAGCGCCGGCGGGCTTTCATAGCGCACCTGGCGAAGGTAGTCGCGCTTCACCTCCAGGCTGTAGATGAAGCGTTCCGTCGGCACCATCGGCAGCACGCGCAGGATGCCGATGGCGGTCGGCGGATCGTTGCCGACGAAACCGACCGTCAACTCCTCGCCGTCGATGAATTCCTCCAGCAGCACGGGTTGGCGGTGATCGCGGCGCAGCGAGGCGACGGCGTCGGCCAGGTCTTCCGGGCGTTCGACCAGGCACTTGCCGCGAATGCCCTTGCTCGATCCTTCCCAGGCCGGCTTGACGATGGCGGGGAAGACGGCTTCGGGACGGCGGTTCACTTCGTCCATGTCGTCGTTCGGCGCGATCGACGTGCCGACGGGCACCACGCCGCCAGCGGAGGCCACGAGGCGGCGGGCACAGTCCTTGTCGAGGGTGGTGGTCAGGGTCAGCGGGTCAGAGCCGCTGTAGGGGATGCCGAGCATTTCGAGGACGGCGGGCACCCGCGCCTCGCGCGAGCGGCTGACGCCGTGCCCCTCGGCGAAATTGAAGACGAATTCCGGCGGGTCGGCCAGGAGCCGTTCCAGCAGCTCCCGGCCGTCGCCCAGCTTGATGACTTCGTGGCCCAGCCCTCGCAGGACCGCGGCAACAGCCTCGACGGTGGCGGGGCTGTCGAATTCCTCTTGAGCGTCGTCCGGCAGGGCCGGGTCCGGCGGCGCGTCGGCTTTCAGATCATAGGTGATGCCTATCCTCATCGGGCCAGTGTCTCGCCCGCGGCGGCGTGGTCCTCTCCGTTGCAAGCGCCGTTGCCGTTGGTCTCGTGTTCGTGCTGTTGGGCCAGGACGCGCAGCCGCCGGCGGGCCATGCGCTCGTTGTTCTCCGGCAGGATGGCCGACTGGCTGCCCTGCAAGAGCGAACTGACGCCGCGCGTAGCGGTGGGCTGCACGGTGTTGGGCTTGTCTTCCGCCTGGTAGCGGACCAACATGCCCTCGAAGTTGCGCAGGACGACGGCGTCGTCCGACGCGGAGACGAGGTAGTTCGGCATCAGCGGAATCTTGCCGCCGCCGTGCGGGCTATCGACGACGTAGGTGGGGATGCCGAGGCCGGACATGTGGCCGCGCAACCCTTCCATGATTTCGAGGCCCTTCCATACCGACGTGCGGAAGTGGCCGGCGCCGATGACCGGATCGCAGTGAAATAAATAGTAGGGCCGCACCTTGATGCGGAGCAGGCCGCGCATCAGCGAGCGCATGGTCTCCAGCGAGTCGTTGACTCCCTTGAGCAAGACCGTGTGGTTGTTGACCGGCATCCCCGCCTTCAGGAGCGCCTTGCAGACGCGCGCCGCCTCGGGCGTGATCTCGCGCGGGTGGTTGAAGTGCGTCTGAATCCAGACCTTCTCGGCGGAGGCCAGCAGGTCGATGAGTTCCTGGTCGTAGAGCTTCTGCGGCAGCGTCACTGGCACGCGCGTGCCGATGCGGATCACATCCACATGAGGGATGGCGGCCAGGTTGTCGAGGAAGAACTTGAGCTTGGCCGTCGGCAAGGTGAGCGGGTCGCCGCCGGAGACGATGACATCGCGGATTTCAGAGTGGTCGCGGACGTACTCGATCATGCGTTCGTCATTGCGGCTGATCGCGTCCCAGCCGCCGCGCACCATGGTCGCGCGCTTGCGCGTGCAGAAGCGGCAATACATGGTGCAAACGTGCGTGGTGACGAGCAAAGCCCGGTCGGGATAGCGGTGCGTCAGGCCGGGGACCGGAGCGTCCTTGTCTTCTTCGAGCGGGTCTTCGAGTTCGTAGCCCGACTCGTTGCGCATCTCCAGCGGCGAGGTGATCGACTGGAGGCGGATGGGGTCGTTGGCGTCGTCCGGGTTGATCAGCGAGAAGTAGTAGGGGGGGACGGCCAACTTGTACTGCCCTTCGAGGGCACCGATGGCTTCCAACTCTTCCGCGGTGAAGGGGAGCAGATCGCGGAGTTGGCGCACCGAGCGGATGGCGTTTTGCGACTGCCACCGCCAATCGTTCCATTGTTTGTCGGGCACGTCGGCCCAGAGAGGATGGCGACGGGGCTTACTGGGAGGCTCTTCATCCTCGAAGGCGTTGCTCGCCTGAGCGACAGACCTGGGGCTAAGCCCGGTGCGCTCGTCGGATTCGTTCATCGCGTGAGTAGCCCTCAACAAGTATGGGTGTCCCGAATGCCGGTGGCGGCCGCGTCTTTTCTCTCGTTAGAGGAGGCAAACGCGATGCCGGGCACTCCCGTTAATCGTGAAATACTAACTCCGCTATCTCAAAATACAAGGTCTACCACGGCCGCTTTGAACGCTTTTCTCCAGATTTTCGGGCTAAAAGGGGCCACCCTGGTGTGGATTGCCTCAAGCCCCCTCGTCATCCTCATTATCGGGCCATGTGTCAAGGCCGGATGAGTGCTTTTTCGACAACGCGCAGCTGGGGTTATTCCGTGCGGAAAACAGCGCTTCGCGTGGCCGTTTCCTCCTCCGTGTTTTCCCAGAGCGACAGCGCCACGCGCAGCCGCGCCAACAGATTCGTCAGGAAAACGCGGCGTTCGCGCGCGGCCGATTCCGCCTCATCTAAGCTCACGCGCGCGAAGCTCACGCGCGCGCCGGGCCGCAGTTGGCCGAGCCGATCGATATCGGCCGCGATCACTTGCGCCGCCTTCGGATAGCCGCCGATCGTCTGGCCATCGACGCCGAGCACGATGCACTGGCCATCGCGCGTTACCTGCACGGCGCCGGGGCAGACCGGTTCGGAAACCAGTTCGCGTAACGGCAAACGCAGCGGTTTTCCCAGCAAACGAAGCCCCATGCGATTGCTCGCCGGCGCGACCGCGAAGACTTGGGAGTAGAGTTCGGCGGCGGCGAACCAGTCGGCTTGAACGCCATCGAGGACGCGCAGCGGCAACGATTCGGCTTCCCCAAGCGAGCCGAGCGAATGCCCGCCGACGCGCCCGGGCATACAGGGCAACTCGTCGCCGGCGCGAAGCGCCTGCAATCCCGAACGGCTGCCCAGGATGACGGGACCGCCGAAACCGCCGCGCACGCACAGGTAGCCGCGCGCTCCCGTCGGCACGGCGCCGATGCGCAGCACGTCGCCGGCTTCGAGGGTGAATGTGGTTCCCGCGGTCGGGCCGCGCGCGCCGCACGTCAAGGGAAAGGGAGCGCCGATTACCACGCAAGCCAGCGCGCATTCCGCGCGCACAGTCGGCCCGATGAGAGTAACCTCCAAGGCCGTGGCATCGGCGGGATTGCCGAGGAGAGCGTTGCCCAGGGTCAACGCTTGCCGATCGAAGGCGCCGCCGATCGGCACGCCGAGGCCGCGCGTGCGCGGTCGGCCGAAATCGACGAGGAGGGTAAATAAGCCAGGGTCGAGGATGCGGAGAGTCATAACGCGACGACTCGATGCCCCGCCTCCGCCAGCGCCGCGCGCAACGCCCGAACGAACGCCAGCGCCTCGGGATTGTCGCCGTGGACGCAAACGCTCTGGACGCCGCGCTCGCGCAGCAGCCATTCCACTTGTTCCACGGCTTTACGCGGGTCGGTTACGAAAGCGTTGGGACGCGAACGCGGCACCAGCGTTCCATCCGGCTCATAGCGACGATCCGCGAACCCCTCCGCGATGAAGGGACAACGGCCTTCGCTCAATACCTGCAAGCGCGAAGCGGGGAGAGCCAGCAAAGGCAGGCCGAAGAACTCGGCGACGGCGACCAGGGGACGGGCATAGGCGTCGTCGCGGCAAGCCTGGTGATACAGGGCGCCGTGCGGCTTGATGTAGTGGATCGGACAGCCGACCGAGCGGCCCAGAGCAATCAGGGCGCCGACTTGATAGACGCAGTCCTCGAAGACGCGCGGCTCCGCGCGCTCCATCTCGCGGCGGCCACAATGCGCGCGATCGGGAAAGCTGGGATGGGCGCCGGCGCGGACGCCGTGCCGCGCCGCCAGGGCCAGCGCCGCAGTCGCCGTCTCGGGATCGCCGGCATGGATGCCGCAAGAGACGTTGGCCGACGTGACCAACGCCAGTAGCTCGGCGTCGTGGGCGCCGCCTTCGCCCAGGTCGCAATTGAGATCGACATCCATAAAAGTGTGATGGCGAGCGCCCCCCGTGGTACTCGGGGGAGATCCACGGGGGGCCAATGCCCCCCGCTCGCCTGAATCGTGTCCCTCTTCTCTCGTGGGGAGATCCACGGGGTTGACGCTCCCGCTCGCCCGGTTCGTGTTCCTCTTCCTCATGAACAACGGCCGAGAATTCCGATTATTCCCAGGAAGCCGTCCGTAGCGCCTGAAGCAGTTATAGCACGGCGCCGCGAGGTCACTGGCAACGGAGTCCGTCATGCGCACGGGAATGCTCGGCACCTGGGCCTGTCTGCTTGCCGCCGCCACCCTGGCCCCGGCCCAGCAAGGCTCGTCCTTCCGCGGCGTCGCGCTGTCGCCCAAGCCCGACGCCGAAGCACCTGCGACTTCCGCTCCGATCAAGACCGTCGCGTCGATCGAACCGCCGTCCGCCGAGCCACAAGAGGCTCCCGTGGTGCCGCCACCCGCCGGCACTCTGCTCTGGAGCGATCCCGCCACCGCCAATTGCAGCGCCGATGACATCTGGGACCTGCGCAAGCCGTGCAACCCCAAGGGGATTGCCTGGGCTAGCGCCGAGTACCTCCTCTGGTGGGTGAAGGACGACGCCACCGGCCCGCTCGTGACGACGGGGCCGGGGAACGTGGCACCGCAAAATTTCGGCGTCGTCGGCAGCCCCGGCACGCAGGTCTTGCTCGGCGACTCGGGCCTCGACTTCGGGGCATTCAACGGCCTGCGCGTCAACGCCGGCATCGTCGGGCCGAACCATCGCCTGGGGATTGAGGGCGGCGGCTTTCTCCTCGAACGCCGCTCGACCGGCATCGGCGTCGGCTCGGATACCGGCGGCACCCCGGTGATCGCCCGGCCGTTCGTCGATACCACCAGCGGCCAGGCCTCGCGCTTGCTTACCTCGGCGCCGGGCTCCTTCGCCGGTCAACTCGTCGTCAACGCCAATAGCCGGTTCTGGGGCGGCGAGGCCAATCTCACCCGCGCGTTGTGCGGCCTGGTCCGCTGCGATTCGTCGCTGGAAATCGACGTACTCGCTGGCTTCCGCTATCTCGACCTCTCCGAGCGTCTGGAGATTGGCCAACAATCGACGCTGTTGGCCAACGGGCAGACGAACTTCCTCGGCCAACTGACCTTCGCGCCGGCAACGCTCAGCGTGGCCGACAGCCTCGCCACGCATTGCCAGTTCTTTGGGCCGCAGCTGGGAGCGCAGGCCGAGTTTCAGTACGACAAGCTCTTTATCTTCACCGTGGTCAAGGTGGGCGTCGGCCTCAATCACGACGTACTGAGTTTGAATGGAGCATCGGTCTTACAGGGCGGCACGGTCGCCCCTCAAGCCGCGCAGGGCGGTCTTCTCGTCCTGCCGAGCAACGCCGGCCGCCGCACCCGCGACGAGGTCGCCGTCGTGCCGGAACTCGGCGTCAACTTCGGCTACCAGGTGCACCGCAATATCCGCCTCTACGCCGGCTATACCTTCCTGTACTGGAACCAGATCGTGCGCCCCGGCGATAGCGTCAATCCGGTCATCGACGTGCGGCAGCTGCCGACGAGCACGTCCTTCAACGCGGCGGCGGGAGCGACGCAACCGGCGGCGACGTTTCCCAAGTCCGACTTCTGGGCGCACGGCGTCAGCTTTGGCATGGCGGTGCATTTCTAACCCACTGCGAGCGGGGGGGGGGGGGGGGCCCCCGCCGGCCGAGTTTTTGTTGCACACCGGGGCGGGCCCCCCCCCCCCCCCCCCGGAACCGCCCCCCATGCGTAAAGAGGAGGA
>JBBSES010000307.1:0-6035 GCA_038239465.1 Gemmatales bacterium | reverse complement strand
CTTCGGGGTAGGGCATGGGGCGGGTGTGGCCCTGACCCAGGGTAGCCGCTGCGCGGCAACCCTGGGCTATGGGATCCAACCCCTTCGAGGTAAATTTCCCGTACCTCTTTGGCTGCCCAGTCACTCAGTAAGTGGCGTTGAGGAGCAAATTTCGTCTACTCTTCACCCGGAGCCGCCCGCTGGAACCGCCACAATTCGCAGCGATACGAGTAGCCCATGCCCAGAACCTTGCCGTCCTTGCTCCATCCGGCCGGGTAGATGTCGCCTTCGTAGGCCGCCGCTATGGGTTGCAGTTCGCCGTCCGGCCGCAGGATCGCGGGGCGCAGGAAACTGGAATCCTTCGTCGTGCTGGCCATCAGAACGCGGCCGTCTCGATCGATCGCCGCGCCGCCGATCGTGAGCGGGGCCGGCCGCACCTTCCCCAACTTCAACGGAACCTCCTGCAGCGGGCCGCTCGGGCGCGGCAAGCGCGCGAGTCGAAAGCCGACTTTCTCGAACCGCTGGATGAGCAGATCGCCCGTGGCCGGGTAGACTGCTATGGCATCGCCCGGAGCGAGCTTCCTGGGTGTTTCGGAGCCGTTGGCCGCCACCTCGTAGACCTGGCGGGCCTGCACGTAATAGAGCGTCTTGCCGTCCGGCGACGCCGTCAGGGCCGTCAGTTCCGCGCCGGCAACGTCCAGATCGATAGGCTCCAGGCGGACGCCCTCGTCTTCCAGAGTGGCCAACCGCAGGCGCCGCTTCTGGTCCGAGCCGGCGAGGAACGCCAGGCGCCATTGGCCTACCAGGGTGGCCGGCGGCGAGGTTTCCAAGCGGCTGTCGTCCAGCAGCGGCACGGGGGCCTCGCCCGGTCGGGCGACGAGCAGCCGGTCGCGCCCCGCCGCCTTGCTCGGCAGCAGCACCCGGCCATGGGGCAACTCCAGCGGATAGCCGATCGTATCGGTTTCGCGCCAGCGTAACGGCCCGGCGATGCGTTCGACCGGCCGGACTTTCGGCGTAACGTTTTCCCTATCCTCCGGCACCGCGGGAAAGCGGATGACATCCAGGGGCCGCTGGACCTGATCGACGTAGATTTGGCCCGCGTCGTCCACGTCCAGTCCCACCACGCGCATCGTCAGGGTCAACAGGGGGTCGGGCCGGCCGCTTCCGGTGAGGGGAATGCGGACGACGTGAACCGAGTCTTGCGCCGGGACGGCCGCGCAAGCGAAATCGTCGCGCGGGGAGACGGCGAGCGGTTGGTTGTCGAGAGCGAGGGTTTGATCGCCGAGGAGGCGATAGCCGTGCCCATCGAGGTCGAGGATGTATAGCCCCCGATGCGAAGGCGCCTTGTCGTCGAGGATCTTGCCCCAGAAGACGATGGCGTTCCGCGCGTGCAGCGCCCGCACGGTCGCGTTCCAGCCTTCCAATGGCGGCCCCACGACGCGGAGGCTCTCGTTGGAAGAATAGCGATTGACCCGATGGTTGCTCGCGGCGTCGAGCGTGCCGACGACGAGCGACCCGTCGGCGGCCATTTGCGGGAAGTAGGCTTCCGCGACGACGAGTACTTCGCGCGCTCCCCCCGGAGTGCGGTCGAGCGGCGACACACTATACACCCCGAGGGGCGTATCGAAGACGCGATCGAAGTAAAGTCGGGTCGAATCCCGCGACCAACAGATGCCGTTGATCTGCCCGCGCTCGCGATTGCGCGTGAGGACCCACCACTCGCCGGTATCGAGCTTCATCACGCCGACCTGAGTTTGCTGCTCGTGGATGACGACGAACGCCAGCCATCGGCCGTCCGGCGACACGCGCGGCATGTAAGCCTGCGTCGCGCCGCCCAGCAGGAGTTGCCCCGACCAGACAGAGGCCGGCGCGGATTCCGCGACCTTCGGCTCGGTCGCTTTGGGGAACCGAAGGCTTCCCAAAACGAAGGCGGCCAGCGCGACCGCCATCGTGGTCGCCGCCCACGCGAGCCGCCGCCCGAGCGATCGAGCGGGTCGCGGCGTCGGCGGTCCCCGCGTTGGTTCGGCCTGGGCCTCCTCGATTTCCAGACGCGCATCGCCGGCGTCGCGCAGGCGTTTTTGCGGCTCTTTCTGGAGACAGCGGCGGAGCAAGTGATTGATGCGCGGCGGCAGCCGGGCAGGCAGCGCTTCCCAGGCCGGCGCGCGCTCGATGACGGCGGCCAAGATGTCGCTCGCCGTCGCCCCGGAGAATGCGGGACGGCCGGTAAGAGTCTCGTAAAGAACGCAGCCAAACGCCCACAGGTCGCAGCGCCGGTCGAGGTGCCGTCCGCGCGCTTGCTCGGGGGCCATGTACGCCGCCGTGCCGACGATGACCCCCGCGTCCGTCTGCCCTTCGTAGGGGGCGGTCGAATCGTCCGTGGGGGCCGGCGCCTCCATGCTACGGGCCAGGCCGAAGTCAAGGATTTTGACCCTGTCGTCCGGCGTGAGCATCACGTTGGCCGGCTTCAAGTCGCGGTGGATGATCCCGCGGTCGTGGGCAGCCTCCAACGCCGCCGCGATCTGCTTGCAGACGGCAAGCGCCTCGTCGATGGGCAGCGGCCCGCGCGCCAGGCGTTGCGCCAGCGTCTGGCCGGGCACCAGTTCCATGACCAGGTAGCGCGAGTCATCCGTCTCGTCGAGGCCGTGAATGGCGGCGATATTGGGATGATCGAGCGTCGCCAACAGCCGGGCTTCGCGCTCGAAGCGGGCCAACCACTCAGGATCGTGCGCGTAGTTATCGCGCAGGACTTTGATGGCGACCGGACGGTCGAGCTTCATGTCGCGGGCGCGAAAGACTCGGCCCATGCCACCCGCGCCGAGAGCGCCGACGATCTCGTAACCGCCGAGGCGGGTGCCCTGAATCAATTCCATCGGCCACGCGCCTCGACATCGAACGGAAGGTTTGAGCGTAACGCCAGTTTAGCCCTTGGCCCGTAAGAAAGCCATTGTCCCGCCACCCGGAAGTCCTTTCCGACCTCTTGCCTCTCTCTCCCATCCCCGTTACCATTGCCGGCTGACGTCGAGAACTCGCGCTCGGCCGCTTCGCCCCCTCGGTAAATACCATGCCGCTGACCTCGGTTCATTCCGTCGTGGATGCGTTGCGCCAGCAGCGCCTGCTCGACGCGGCGCAACTCGCCGAGGTTGAGACCTCCTGGCAGGAGCGCTGTCCCGAACCGCGTTCGCTGGCGCGGGAACTCCTCGACCGCGGCTGGCTGACCACGTTTCAAATCAACCAGCTGCTAGCGGGCAAGGCCAATCTGCTGTCGCTAGGGTCGTACATCCTGCTGGATCGGCTGGGCCACGGCGCCACCGGCGAAGTGTTCCGCGCCCGCCATCGCACCATGAACCGCGTGGTGGCCTTGAAGGTGTTACGCAAGGAGTTGCACGCCGACCGCGACGTGATGGCGCGCTTCTCCCGCGAGATCGAGGTCGCCAGCCAGCTGACGCATCCGAACATCGTCCACGCCCTGGACGCCGGGCCGATCGGCAATCATCTGGTATTGGCGCTGGAATATGTCGAGGGAGTGGACCTGTCGCGGCTGGTCAAGGAGTCGGGGCCGTTGGCGGTCGATCAGGCGTGCGACTATGCGCGTCAGGCGGCGCTGGGATTGCAGCACGCGCACGAATGCGGCCTAATCCACCGCGACGTGAAGCCGAGCAATCTGCTGGTGGCTCGGAGCGCCAAGACGAACTCGTGGAGCGACGATTCGGAGGCCGGCCCGCGGACGCGCGGCTACGGCGTCGTCAAGCTGCTCGACCTCGGCCTCGCCCGCCTGAGCGAGCCGCCCGCCGCCAGCGCCACGCGGAATCTAACGGTGTTGGCCGGCAACTCCATGCTCATGGGGACGCCCGACTACATGGCCCCCGAGCAAGCCCTCGACTTCCACGGCGCCGATGTGCGTTCGGACGTCTATAGCCTGGGTTGCACGCTCTATTTCCTGCTGGCGGGCGAGCCGCCGTTCGCGGGGACGCCGCTGGCGCAGAAGCTGATGAAGCACCAGCAAGCGGAGGCGGCGCCGTTAAGCAAACATCGCCGGGACGTGCCGAAGGGGTTGCAGCCGATCCTCGACAAAATGCTGGCCAAGGAGCCGGCGCGGCGCTATCAGACGCCCGGAGAGGCCGCCGCCGACCTGGCCGCCGTGCTGGAAGTGCTGCCGCCGGCCAACTTGAAGATTGCCGACACCGAGGCGACGGCCATCAGCCCGCGGCGCAACTCCACCCTCAAGGTCGCCAAGCAAGATCCCCCTCCGCCCGTGCCGACCCGCCGACGGCGCGGGCTGCTCCTCGGCGCCGTCGCGTTGTTCGTGCTGGGCGGCATTGCCTTGCTCGGCTCGCAATACTTTCCGCGCGAGGCGATGCCCGCAACCGAGCCATCGCGTCCGCTCACGACGGACGCGCCGGCCGCCCCGACCACGGAGCCGATGAAGCTGTTGCCGCCGACGCTCATCATCCAGTGCGGCCGGGGCAAGGATAGCGTCAAGCAAAACGATCTGCTCGCCAAGGGGTACGGTTACCGCCTCACCCAAGGCGAGATGCAAGACGCCTGGAAAGCCGAGTCGCTCAAGACGCACTGCTGGTATCACGATCGCGAAGTGCGCTTCGAGGTGACGGTGCCGCCCCACACGGCCGGAGAGTTGCGGATGCTGTTCTTCGAGCCGGACGTTTCGACGCGCAAACAGACGCTCGCCGTGCAAGGCCGGGAGATCGGCACCTACGAGAAATTCGCCGAGGGCCGCCTCGTGACGGTGCCGCTGACGGCGGAAGAGACGCGCGCGGGCAAGATCGAGGTGGTCCTCAAGAACTTGGTGCCCAACAACAACGCGGTCGTTTCCACGGTCGAGTTTCTGCCGGCGAAGGGGCGGCGCTGACGCCCGGCGCGGCCTTGCATTCGCGCGCCGGGATTCGATAATACGAGTAGTCCTTCTCGACCATCTATGGACGCGGTGAACTCCTCAACCCGGACTGGACCCATGCCGATCCTGATCCCCTGCAAGTGCGGCTACCAAATATCGGCCCCCGAGCGTCTCTCGGGACGGACGTTGCGCTGCCCCAAGTGCCTCGGCGAGTTCACCGTCCCAAACGCGCCGCCGGCCCCACCCCCGCCGCCGATGGAATTCGCGCCGATGGAGGATTTCGCCCCGTCCATCGCCGCGCTTGCGGCCGCCGAACCGCCGCCGCGCGAATTCGAGACGCCGGGCGAATTCGAAATGGCGCCGGAGCCGAGCCTCGCGCCCGCCGCCCTGCACGAAGAGATACCGCTCATGGAAGAGCCGATGGTTTTCGACGAGGCCGACCTGGCGCCAGTCATGGAAGAAGAGCCTCTTGTCATGGCGGAGGCGGAACTGACGCCGCTGCACGAGGAGCCGGTCGTTATGTCCGACGACGAACTCGGCATGTTCCTGATGGAAGAGGAACCGCCGCCGCCGCCGCCGCCGGCCGGCAAAAAGAAGAAGAAAAAGGCGGACGACGACGAGAATTTGTTTGGCTGAGAAGAGCGTCGAGGCGAGAGATTTCGTAGTGTGGGTCGACCCAAGGTATCATGTCGCAACTCCTTCATAGAATTAGACTTGCGAGGTCGGCTAGAACGCATTTTGCACGGTATTCGTCCTTGCCAGACAGCCCACATGATAACAAGTTTCGCTCACAGCTACTTCGCATAAAGCTAACTCCAATACATCAACACGACGATATGTAGTTCTACCTCAGTGTCGGACCGCAGTACGCCGAGTCATTTTTTGGGTGTCGGCCAGAAATCCCGAACCGTCCGCACCCACTCGTCGGCCATGATCTGGTGGCCGCGGTACGTCGGGTGGGCTTGCGGGTGGGTGCCGCCGTGCTTGGCTCGCTGGCGTTCTTGATCGTGTCCGTCACGCTGGCCATCCGCGTGCTGGGCATTGGTGGCTGACGGGCAGATTTGCCCCGCGCGAGACAGGCAACCATACTCTGAGCCGGCGGGCGGTCCACCGCGTCGGCCGGATCAGCGCTCCACACCCCGGCATGGAGGCCACCCTGTTCAGCATGAGCAGCCCTCGGATTCCCAGCACGTTCGACACCGGT
>JBBSES010000306.1:0-6045 GCA_038239465.1 Gemmatales bacterium | reverse complement strand
GTTCACTTGTTTGTACATTGAAAAATCGCCTGAAAAATACTGTACATCGTACTGAACATCGAGCTTCGTTAAACGGTATTGGCGTTAGCCCCCTGAGAACACGCTCAGGGGGCTAACGCCCCCCGCTCGCCAAGCAAACGCTCGTTTCCATCCGTCTCTCGCACGAACGCCTTCGCCATCTCGCCCACCTCGCGGCAATCCTCTGGCGAGAATTCGGCGCGGGCGAACTTCGCCAGGTCGCAGCGACGCAAAAATTCGGCGAGACGCTCTTGTTGCTCGGGAGGCAACGCCGACGAGCCGCGCAGGTCGTCCAGGAATTCCGGCGTCGTTCGCTCGGGGGCGCGCAGCTGAAAACGGCGTTCCAGGTAGTGGCGCAACACATCGGATAGCAGTAGATGATATCGCTCGACCGCGCCCTCGGCCGGCAAATCCAGAGCGGCGATTCGCTCCAGTTCGCGTTCGGCCCATTGGCGAGGCGTCAACTCCATGACAACGGATTTGGGCCGGCCGCGCAAGCGCCAGGCCACGACCGCCAGAATCAGAAGGCCGAAGAGCGCGACGCCGGTCCACGTCAACCAGGGCCACGGCTCGGGCAGCGGCGGCAATTCCTCAATGGCGGTCGCCGGCCGGGCGCTGGCCAGCGACACGTCTTCGACGACGCTCGTGATCGTTACCGGCACGGATGCCCAGGATTGCTCGACCCATTCCTTGACATTGGAGCCATCGCGGAAGCGCACGGAGGCGAACTTGAGGGTCGCCTCTCCCTTGCCGGCCGGTTCGACACGAACGACTTGTTGCCAGCGTGCCCGGCCATTGGGCAGCGGTTCTGGCTTCGGGTCGTTCAGCCGTCGTTCGTTCCAGTCGCGGGCGTTGAGCAGACTGGCAATCGGCTCCACTTCCAGCGGGGCCGTGCCTTCGACCGTTACCGTTACGAGGATGTATTCCGACAGCGACAGCGTGGTGCGGTCGAGTTCCAGCGTCACGACCGCGCCCCCGAGGCGTTTCTTCGTTTCCTTGTAGCCATCGGCACGCGCGGGGACGGCGATAAGCAACAATGCCAATAGCGACACTATGAACCGCTGACAACGGACAACGGACAACGGAGCACGGACAACGCCCGCTTTCATGTTCGCCTCAAGCGATGCTCGCGCATGTGGAAGAAGTGGACCAGCGCGTCGAGATGACCGCCATCGGTGCTTACCTCGATGAGATCGATATGGCTGGTCCGCGCCAACTGACGCAAGGATTCGTGCCGTTGCCGCGCGGCCGTCGCGTGGGCCGCGCGAATTTCCGGGCTGGCCGTGTCGAGCAACAGGCGTCGGCCCGTCTCGGCGTCCTCCAGTTCGAGCAGGCCGACCGCGGGCAGTTCCCATTCGCGCGGGTCGCCGATGCGCACGGCCGTCAGGTCGTGGCGCCGGCCCGTCCGCGTCAACGCCTTTTCGTAGCCGGCATCGAGGAAGTCGCTCAGAAGGAAGACGATTGCCCGGCGATGCTGCACTCGATTTAGATAATCGAGGCCCTGCTTGATCGACGTGCCGCGCCGTTGAGGCTGGAAGAAGAGAACGTCGCGGATCAGGCGCAGGGCGTGGCGCGTCCCCTTGCGCGGCGGCACGAAGCGCTCTACTCGATCGGTGAAGGCGATGAGGCCCACCTTGTCGTTGTTGCTGATGGCGCAAAAGGCGAGCAGCGCCGCCAGTTCCGCCGCCACTTCGCGCTTCTGCTGGTATTGCGTGCCGAATTGCTGGCTGCCCGAGCCGTCGATGACGAGCATGACGGTCAGTTCGCGTTCCTCGATGTAGCGCTTGACGAAGGGATGGCCCATGCGCGCGGTGACGTTCCAGTCGATGGCGCGGATGTCGTCGCCGGGCTGGTACTCGCGGACCTCCTCGAAGGCCATGCCCATGCCTTTAAAGACGCTGTGGTACTCGCCGCCGAGCAGGTCTTCCACGGCGCGGCGGGCACGCAGTTGCAGGCGGCGGATTTGTTGGACGACTTCGCGGGGGAGCATGGCGAGGACCGGGAAGAAAACGGCGATATCTGAAGAGACGATACCACGAACCCGGGCGGTTGGCGCCTCGATCCGTTTACGTTTCGCGCGCCGGACGCGATGGGACTCGCCTGGAAGCGATAAGGTCCAGGGGTACGCCTGGAACGAACGCCCTCCGCTCGATATGCTTCACATCGTTGATCGGTTTGGTCAGGTTTGCCAAACGTCTCCGAGGTGAAACGCATGTCGAGCGAAGCGCATCCGCCGGAAGCGGCCGGGCATCCCAAGCGGTCGGCCGTCGAGGGCATCAAGGAGCAGAGCCGCCAGCTGCGTGGCGGCATCGCGCTCGAACTCGTGCAAGTAACCGACCACTTCAACGACGGCGACAAGAACCTCATCAAGTTCCACGGCAGCTATCAGCAGGAAGACCGCGACGCGCGCAAGAACCGCCGCAAGGAAGGGGTCGGCAAGCACTACATGTTCATGGTGCGCTGCAAGATTCCCGGCGGCAAACTCACCGCCGCGCAATATCTGGCCGTCGATGAACTCGCCGGCCGTTATGCCAACGGCACGCTGCGCTTTACCAGCCGGCAGGGGATTCAGCTGCACGGCATCGTCAAAGGCAACCTGAAAAACACCATCGCCGGCATCAACGACACGCTGTTGACGACGCTGGGCGCTTGCGGCGACGTGAACCGCAACGTTATGGCCCCAGCCGCCCCCGACGACAGCGGCGGCCCCCGTGCCCAGCTGCAAGCAACCGCCGCGATCTTGGCCGCCCACCTGGCGCCGCGCACCTCGGCGTATCACGAAATCTGGCTCAACGGCGACAACGTTACGCCGGCGTCGGTTCAAGATGTCGAACCGCTCTATGGGACGACCTATCTGCCGCGCAAGTTCAAGATCGGCCTGGCCCTGCCCGAAGATAACTCCGTGGACGTGTACGCCCAGGATTTGGGACTTTTGGGTATCGTCGAGGCGGGGAAAGTCGCCGGCTACAACGTCCTGGTCGGCGGCGGCATGGGCATGACGCACGGCAACACCGCCACCTTTCCGCGCTTGGCCTCGCCCATCTGCTACGTCCCGGCCACGGCCGTGGTCTGCGTTTCCGAGGCAGTCGTACGCGTCTTCCGCGATCACGGCAATCGCGGCGACCGCAAGCGGGCGCGCATCAAGTACGTCGTCCACGATTGGGGCGTCGAGAAGTTCGGCGCGGTATTGAGCGAGTACGTCGGCGGTCAATTGCAGCCGCCGCGTCCCGTGGAAGTGACCGGCTACGACACCTATCTCGGCTGGCATCCGCAGGGCAAAGGCAAGTGGTTTTATGGCATCGGCATCGAGAATGGCCGGGTCAAGGACGACGGCACCTTGCGCCTGCGAAGTGCCCTGCGCGTTCTCATGGAACGCTTCCAACCCAGCCTGCGCATTACGCCGCTCCAAGATCTTTTGCTCTGCGACCTGCACGCCCACGACCGGGAGCCAATCGAACGCATCCTCGCGGAACATGGCGTCTTGCGCGCTGAGCAGCTGACGACCGTGCAGAAATACAGCATGGCCTGCCCGGCCATCCCGACGTGCGGCCTGGCCATCTCCGAATCGGAGAGGGCGCTGCCGACCATCATCGATCAGCTGGAAGCGGAATTGCTCGACCTCGGCCTCGCCGACGAGAAGCTGAGCGTGCGCATGACCGGCTGCCCTAACGGCTGCGTGCGGCCGTACCAGAGCGATGTCGGTCTCGTCGGCCGCAGTGGAGATAAATACCTCGTCTACGTCGGCGGCAACCTGCTCGGCACCCGCCTGAACTTCGCGCTGCGTGACCTGGTGCCCCTGGCGGAGATCGTGCCGTTGCTGAGCCTCTTGCTGCGCGATTTCAAGCTGCGCCGCCAGGGGGTCGAGGGGTTCGGCGATTATTGCCAGCGTTTGGGAGTGGAAGCGTTGCAGGCGCTCTTGCCGCCGGCCAAAAGGGTTCACGCCGCCGAAGTAACCGCGGACACGTAATGTGCTTCGCTTTGGATCTGAGTGTGTCCCATAAGACTCCGCAGGCTAAAGCCCGCGGTTACGACCCGGTGGGATTCGTGCAGCCGCAGGCTTCAGCCTGCGGTTTTTGAAACGTCACTTTCTCAAAAAGCGCCCGCTCACTTGTCCGGTGGCGCGGCCGATTAGTCATATCTCGCTGAAGCGGACTGAAACCCCATCACCGAAAACGGGGAGATCGCGCGGCGCGCCACCTCGAGGCGCCCGTTGCCCCCGCTCTTCGATGCAAACCTAAACCGCTGCGCTAGCAGCAATGGAACTCCCATGATGCGTTTCGTGAAGCGACTGTTCGGCACCCGACCGGCTCCCGTGGCGCGTAGCCGCGCGAGAACGACCGTTCGCTTGCAGGTAGAGAGCTTGGAAGAGCGCATGGTGCTGTCCACGGTGACGGCTCCGGTCAACTACACGCCCGACACGCCCTTCAAACTGGGGAACTATTGGGTCGATGTACCCTCGACATATGACGCATCGAACAAGACGCCGACGGAACTGTTCCTTTGGTCGCACGGCTGCGGCGGCACCAGCGAGTTCGACATTTACGACTACAAGTGGGAGCCCGGCCATACCCCCTACATCGAGATCGCCCTGGACGGACGCGAGGGCGGATGCTGGGACGTGAACACTGACCCGGCCCGCGTCCTCGCCGCCATCGCCGACGTCAAGACCCACTTTAACATCGACCCGCAACGGGTCGTCCTCGGCGGTTACTCCTCCGGCGGCGACCTTTCGTACCGCGTCGCCTTCACCGCCTCGACGCAGATCGCCGGCGTCCTGGCGGAGAACACGGCGCCGTTCCGCGACACCGGCCTGACGCAAGCCCAGGCGTTGGCCGCCCCTTTCCACTTCCACGTCGCGCACCTGGCGCATACTCAAGACACTACCTATCCCATCGACGAGGTGCGCGTGGAGACCGATGCGGTCAAGGCCGCCGGCTTTCCGCTGGTGCGCATCGAGCGTTCAGGCCATCACTACGATGCCGGCGGCACGGTCAAGGACGCGCAAAACATCCTCCTCCCGTATCTCGACGCCGGCTGGACCTCGCCGGGGATCATCGCCGCCGCGGGCGATGCCGGCCCGCCCGCTGCTTCCCCGCCGCCGATCGGCGGTACGGCACCGGCAGCGCCGCTCTCCCGGATCCATTATTACGCCACGGGGGCCGACGCCGGCGGCGCGCCGCTGGTCAACGTCTACAACGCCGACAGCGGCGCCCTCGTCACCCGCTTCGCTGGCCTCCCGCCCGGATTCACTGGCGGTGTCCGGGTAGCGGTCGGGGACGCCAATGGCGACGGCACGGACGACATTATCGTTGGCGCGGGGCCGGGCGGCGGGCCGCAGATCACCGTCTACGACGGCAAGACCTTCCAGGCCACCTTGAGCTTTTACGGCCTGCCGCAGAACTTTAGCGGCGGCGTCTTCGTGGCGGCCGGCGATGTCAACGGTGACGGCTTCGCCGACGTCGTCGTTAGCGCCGACCGGGGCGGCGGGCCGCAGGTCACCGTGACCAGCGGCAGAGACGGCACTCGGCTAGCCAGTTTCTTCGCCACGGCCCCGACCTTCTCCGGCGGTATCCGCGTGGCGGCCGGCGACACCGACGGCGACGGCTTCGCGGACGTGATCGCCGTGGCGGGGCCGGGCGGCGGCCCTCAGGTCACGATCTTCGACGGCCGGACGCTCGCCATTCGAACCGCGTTCTACGCCTTCTCGCCCAGCTTTACGGGCGGCCTGTACGTGGCGGCCGGCGACCTCAACGGCGACGGCAAGGCCGACATCATCGCCGGCGCCGGCCCCGGGGGCGGTCCGCAGGTGACGCTGTTCAACGGCCCGGATCAAGCCATGCTCGCGAGTTTCTTCGCGCTGCCGTCCCAGTTCATCGGCGGGGTGCGCGTGGGAGCGACGAAAACGGCAGGCCAGACACGGGCCAGCCTCTTGACCGCCGCGGGGCCTGGGGGCGGCCCGCAGGTGAATGTCCTCGACGGCCTTTCGCTGCAGACGCTACGCAGCTTTTTCGCTTTCGCGCCCGACTT
>JBBSES010000305.1:0-6047 GCA_038239465.1 Gemmatales bacterium | reverse complement strand
GGGGTTTGTGGGGGGGGCGCGTTTGGTTTGTTTTGGGGAATGCGGGGGGGGGGGGGGGGGGGTCCCCCGGGGTTGTCAAAAACACCCGGGGGGAGATACCGCCCCCCCCCTCGCCAAGAGTGGGCCATCCGCGGCTCCTCACCTAACGGCTGATGCACCCCATTCAACTACCCCTTTCATTTTCGCGGATCGCGATTTCGATTTCGTCGCCGTCTACCGTAGCGTACTCCCAGGCGGCATCGAGGTCGGCCGCCGCGAGGCTGAGGTACGAACGGAGCAAGTCGTCATTAGAACTGCCAAGGCGGCGAGCGGCCACCAGACCCCATACGGGAATCCAGTGCCCGACGATGCACGCATCGCCGCCGCGGACGTGGGGAGTTTTTTGAACGCGATCCGTCGTAACTGGCACGATAGGCTCTCCTCGGCTTATGTTCTTGGACGATAGCCAATCGCCATTATCCAAGTCTGAATCCCGGATTGCTACGCCGCTTCCAGATGAAGCCGTCGAGGACGTAATGCGTCAGCTGCGGCAGAGCGAGCAACGGCACCAGGAAGACCAGCAGCGCCTCCGCGTCCCACGGGTCGCCGAAGAGCCAGGATCGCTCCTGCCAGACGCCGCGGTCCCAGATGAGTTCCTCGACGTAAGCGATCAGCCACAGCGTCGCCAGGAAGACGGCGAGGGCGGACCAGGTCCGCGCCGCCGTTGCCGCTTGAGGCTGTCCCTTCTTGTGCCAGTACCAGAAGACCAGCACCAAATAGGGGATGCCGTGAATGACCACGTTGGTCACGGTGAAGGCGTAATCCGAATTGAAATGTATGATGCCGACATACCAGCAGATGACCGTGGTGGCGACGACGATATCCTTGCCGGGATTAGGCGTCTTGGCCACGAACCAAAGATAAATTGCCCTCAAGATATAAGCGACGAGAGCGGTGTAATAGAGCGGCGCGACGATGGTATCAATACCAGACGGCAGCGCGTCGAAATCCCCCTTAAGGAACCACCAATATTTGCGCGGCAAATGCGCGTGCCAGTAGACGAGCGGATACACCGTGGCCAGGTAGATAGCGATGGTATCGATCCACTTGCCCAGGCGGCTCTGCTCGCCGACGCGCGCCCGATAGAGCGCCACCCAGCCGTATTGTTGACGCACGAAATGAAAGACGGCCAGGTACGCCAACGCGCGCCAGAAGACCAATGCCCCTTGGGAGTAGAGGGCAACGCCGAGGCACCAGCCGAGCAACGGCACCGAAGTGTAAAGGAGCGGCCGACGCTTCAACTCGGTCGGGTCGAAGTAGACGCGGAAAGCCGTCGCCCAGACGTGGGCCACGTCGATGAGCAGGATGGCCGGCACCCAGGCCCAGTCGGGCGTCTTGCCGTACAGCAAGCCGAAATGATAACCGACCGCTAGTAAAATCAGGGATACGACCGTGCTGCCGAGGAACGCCGCCAGGTCGAGGTTGCGCGAGAAGAGCCAGAGTGGGCGCGGCGGGGCGGCCGCGCTATCCACGCGCGATGCGGGGGCCGTCAGCGTCAGCGGTTCGGCGTTCATGTCATGGCATCGAACGGGATGCCGCGGGCCGTCAGCACTTCCTCGGCCGCGCGGACGCCGTGGTAAAACGCCTCCTCGAACAGGCCGACGCCGCTCAGATCGGCGTTGGCGAAGTGGATGCCGCGATACGGCTTCACGGCTTCCGCGCGGGCGCCGCCCCACAGAAACGACGGCCGCGGCCGGATCATGGCGTGACCCCAGCGCATCACGTCGAGCCGTTCCACCAGCGGGCGAATGTCGGCATGGGCACGCTCCAGATCGGTGAGGGCAATATCGGCGCACGCCTGCCAATCGAGGCTGAGCAAGCGCGCGCGGGCGTCGCGCGGATCGGCGTCACACATCGGGTAGTAGTAGGTGAAGACCGTCGGGCCACGGTCGATGCCCCGTTGATGCGTGGCCACCACGTAGCCAAGCGACGGGCTATCGTAGAGGACATTGTCCCAGCACAGGGGAAAGCCGCGCGTCGCCGCCGGTCGGTCTTTAAGGTGCAGATTAGCTACCATCCAGGCGCCGTACTGGAACTCGGCCACGTGCGCCGGCGGCTGTTCTCGATAGGGCCGAATCACGTAGCGACTGACGAAGCGCGGCGCCGCGAAGATGGCCTGTTCCGCGCGGATGCCGATCACATGCCTACCCGCCGCGTCGATGGCGACGGCATCGACGCCCGGCTTCCCCTCTCTTTCGGTAGGAATCAGGTCGGCGACCGCCCAGCCGAGGCGCGTCTGCTCCTTCGTCCGTTCGTGCAAGTGGGCGACGACGCGGCCATTGCCCTCGGGCCAGGTAATGTACGGCTGCGTCTCGGCCCCTGGTTTGCGGACGCGCGAACAGGCATACAAAAGGGCGGCCCAGGCGCTAACCTGATCGGAGGTGGCGCCGTAATCGTCGCGGCATTCGTAGTTGATGAGCCAGCGCAACCGCGGCGAGGTGAGGCCGTGTTGGTCCAGCCATTGCGCCATCGAGAGCTTGTCGAGCGATGTGACTTCGGCGTCGTCGGAACAGGAGGCGACGGGAAGCGTGAACGCGCGCCGGCCCCGGCCATCGCGCCACGCCACCCAGCGCGCCACTTCTTTTAGATACTTGGCGAGTTGTAACTTGTCTTCCTCCGACGCGCCCGAGTGCAGGTACAACCCCTCATGCCAACGGCCGCGGTGAAAGACGCGCTCCTGCGGGTCGCGGCACAGGTACTGTTCGGCGACGACCGGATGGCCATCGTCGTCCACCCCTTCGAGGATGCCCATTTCATCGAGCAGCGCGACGAGCAGGCGATTGTCTTTCAACGGCGCCGGGATGTAATGGGCGCCCCACGGGTAGGGCACCACGGGACCGGTGCCGCCGCGCGACGTGCCGCCAGCGGTGTCTTCCAATTCGAGCAATTCGAAGTCGTGAAAGTCGGCGCGGCGCAGGCGCCAGGCCGCTCCCAGACCGGCGACGCCGCCGCCGACGATGATGACGGGGCGCTCGCGCCACTGGTCGGCGGCCGGCGTCGGCGGTCCTTCGCGCAACCGATGGCCAAACGCTTCCGAGGGGCCGACGATGGCGCCGCCGAAGCTGTTTCCGGGCTTGGGCCGCACGCAGCCGGATAATGCCAGCGGCAAGCCGAGGAAGGCGGCGAGCAGGTCCCGGCGCGTCAGACTATTCGTGAATATAGGCTTGCGCATGAATGCGTTGATCCATCACTCGTGCCGCTTCCAATCCATATCGTGATAGCGCACCAACGCCTGATTGTTTAATCGATTCACCTCGACGGGCACGGGGCCGAGGTCTTCGGGCAGGGCGAATAGCGCCGGCATCACGGTTTCATTCAGGAATTGTAACGCCAACCCCTTCGGCAAGCGCGTCGGCGTCTCGAACTCTTCGTGTCGGGCCAGCGCGAAACCCCAGACGCCGCCGAAGGACGGCACCGTGGCGTGGTATGGCTTGACCGCGAAGCCCGACGCCTCCAATGTGCGGACGATGCACCAGAACGCCTGCCGGGCCAATAACGGCGACGTGGACTGAATGCTTAAGGCCGCGTGCGGCGCCATGCGCCGCTTGAGCAGGCGATAAAAGCGCGTGGTATAAAGCTTACCGAGGCCGAAGGTACTCGGGTCGGGGAAGTCGATGATGATCGTATCGTACACCTCTTGCGCCGATTCCATCCAGATAAAGGCGTCCTGGTTGACGACGCGCACGCGCGGATCGGCGTAAGCGTGCTTGTTCAATTCGCCCAACGGCGCGAAGCGCTGCGATAGGCTCGTCATGGCCGGGTCGATATCGACCAACGTGACGGCTTGCACGCTGTCGTACTTGAGGATTTCGCGCAGGGCCAGGCCATCGCCGCCGCCGAGGACCAACACGTTCTTTGGCTGACCTCCCGAAGCCGCGATCGCGGGATGCACCAGCGCTTCGTGATAGCGATATTCGTCTAGCGAGTTGAATTGCTGATGGCCATTCAAATGCAGTTGATAACCGCCCTTGGCGCGCGTGACGACGATGCGCTGATATGGCGTCGTCTCGGTGAAGATGATGGGGCTGTTGAACATCGTTTCCTCGGCATAGCGCGTCAAGGCGTTGGCCTTGAAGATGCCGACGCTCAGCAAGAGGAGGACGAGGGCACCGCGGATGCGCATACCGAGGACCGGGCCGTGAATCAGGGGCCGAAACAGCCAAGTGCCCCATAGCCCCACGGCGGCGTTGACCATGCCGATGACCAGCGATGTCCGCACCAGTCCCAAATGCGGTACGAAGAACAGCGGGAACATTAGGGAGGCGACGAGGGCGCCGATGTAGTCGAACGTCAGCACGCGCGCAACCAGTTCTTTGAAGTCGAGTTCGTCTTGAGCGATGCGCATGAGCAACGGCAATTCCAGGCCGACGAGGACGCCGATGGCGAAGACGACGCCGTAGAGGACGACGTGGAAGTAGCTCAGCTGCGCGAAGCTGAGGAACAGCAACGGTGCGCTGGCGCCGCCCAACAGCGCGACGCCCAACTCGACCTCGACGAAGGTGCGGGCGAGGCCCTTTTCGACGAAGCGCGACAGCCAGGCGCCGACGCCCATCGCGGAGAGGTACAAGCCGATGATGATGGAGAATTGCGTGACGGAATCGCCGAGGACGTAGCTGGCCAGGGTGCCGGCGAGCAGTTCGTACACCAAGCCGCAGGTGGCGATGAGGAAGACGTTCAGGAAGAGGAGAGGAGTGCGGTTCATGGCGGAGGCGTCACTTGCCCCCGCGGAAGCCGGCGACCCAGAAGGTGCTGTGCCGGTAGCCGTCCTTGGTCCGCGCCTCGGCCGGGATCGTCTCTTGCCCTTCGCCCCACAACTCCCAGCCCATGAAGCCGAGAGTGGCGTAGCTGAAGACCATCATCGTGCCGATGACGAAGTAGATTTTGTTGAGCATAAACGTGTATTCCCATCGCGATGGTTAGCGACGCTTCGGAGAAGCGTTAGGCGAAGAAACGCTTCTCCGAAGCGCCGGTAACCGGCTACTCGCCGCCGAAGTCGCTTTCGCTCCAGCGGCGCCTTTCGAACAACCAATGATATACACCAACGCCTGCCGGTAAGATGGACACGAGGAACATGAACAGGAACATTTGCCCCCAGCGCGGCACGCCCTGTTCGACGACGATGCCGAGGCGTCCGGGTTGCCGGAAACCAGTGCCAGTTTCCTTGAGGACTTCGAGGCGCATGGTGTATTTGCCGGCGGGCAGGGACGACACGACCGTGTAGTTTTGGCCGCTGCCCTCGCTCCAATATTCGCCGTCCTCGGTGCCGCTGAAATGCTCGATATCGACGAAGAACGCTTCGGAGATACCCGTGTCCTGGTTGATGATGTCGCCGTGGACGCCGAGCCAGACGTTGTCGAGCGAGGCCTCGGCGGATATTTGGATGTTCTGCCGACTTTCCAGGGTGAACTCTTTCGACTCGATGACCTCGACCTTGTCGCCTCCCGTGGGCGGCCAGGCGAGGGCGTAGGATTCGCTGAAGACCTTGCGCTGCGGGGCGATGGTGATGAACAGGATGCCGAGCAAGCCGATGAGGGCGAGCATCAGGCCCCACGTCAAATAGACGCCGGCATGGCGGAAGGGCTGCGTCGGCGCGACGCCTCGGCCCCGGGGCAGGTTGCGCAGGCCGAACGCCTTGGCCACGTCCGCCGGAGGCATGTACGTGCCGTGCGACCAGTTGACCTCGCCTTCGGTATGGGCGGCTTCCGTCGTGATTTGCCAGCTGCCGTCTTCCGAAGGCGGTGGCTGGAAGGCGCTGATTTCGCGCGATAGCATCTCGGGCGGCTTGATGAAATCCGACGTTTGCACGAGGTCGCCGACCTGCACCTTCCAGTAGAACTCGCCCATCACGTAGGTGACGACGGCGTCGGCGCGCTGGAACAGCTGGAACTTCTCGCCGTGGTAGTAGGCCTTGCGGCCGGCGCCGCTGACGTCGCCGGGGGCGACCGGCTTGACGTAGTTCCAGTGGCCCTCGCTGTTGACCAGCCAGCGGAAGCCGACCTCGGCCTGAT
>JBBSES010000304.1:0-6049 GCA_038239465.1 Gemmatales bacterium | reverse complement strand
GTGACTTGGCGGCGCCCCACTGGCGCCCCAAGTCCTTATCTTTCGAGCCGCCAAGTCGCTTCAACGCAAGTTCGGCCGCGCATCCCTCCCACAGCTGCGCCCCACTTCGTGAAAGCGCGCGGCCGAACGACCCAGCTCAGCGGCAGCAGGGGCCGCGAGAGACGTTGTACCCACGAAAAGCAGGATGGCCCCTGCTGTCCGCTGCAGCGCCTGGTTCGGCGCTCCTCGGCCCACCGGGGGACGCCGACCGCCACGAACGGGTACCACATGCCCCGGACGGCGATCGGCCCCATGTTGGGCACCACGTGCGGCTGGTCCAGCGCGGCGACCGTGACGCCCTCGGTGACCCGCACCCCGGCCAGATCGTCGGGCAGAAACCGGCCGTAGTCGAGGTCGCGGATGATGTCGAGGGCGTCGTCGAGGGACCACGCCGTGACCCCGAACCCGAGCGGGGCGTGCGGGAACGGCGACCGCACCCAGAACGCCGTCAGTGCTGCGACTGCCACCCCGCAAGCCCTCCGCCGCCGAACTTGTTATTAGATTGCGCCTCCGCAATCTATCACGCCGTTAATGCTTACGCACGCCGAGGACGTAAGCCACTCATCCTAATACACTTGCGACACCGTACATGCCGATGTAAATGCAAACTATCTCCTAACCGACCTGACGCCGGCTTCAACCGTCTCGGGGGCTTTCTACCCCATCGCCACCCCTTTTCCGGTTCCGACGCCTTCTTAAGAATGGAAGGCATACGCAACCGGAACCGAACCTGGGGAAACGTGGGGGCGCCACGACTAAATCGCCAACTGTAGTTGAGCGTTCGCCGCGCGGCGGCCCGGTGCGAAAAGACCCACCATGATTTCTGAGATTCTACACAAACAAATGACACCCGGCCCTTCCTTCCGGCACCGTTCCTCACTTCCCCGACGGCGTCGGCGTTCCCGGAATGCGCCGCGCCGTCGGATCGCTCGGCGGCTTGTCCAGGCACAGGAAGGCGAACAGGTCGGCGATCTCCTGCGGCTTGATCGTCTTTTCCAGACCCTCCGGCATCAGCGACAATGGCTTCACGTCGATGGTCTCCACGTCGCCTCGGGCGAGCGTCGCCAACTCGCCGCCCGCTTTTTTCAGCACCACGCGCTGATCGCTGTTCTCGACGACGATCCCTTCGATGACCTGATCGTTCTTCGTCGTTACAACAGTCAGTTGATAGCCGGCGCCGATGACGAGACTCGGGTCGAAGACGTTGGAGAGCAATTGCTCGAAGTCGCTGCGGCCATTGCGCGTGATGTCGGGGCCGACCTCCATGCCTTCGCCGTGAATCTTGTGGCACTTGGCGCAGTTGGCCTTGAAGACTTCCATGCCCTTGACCGGGTCGCCTGGCGTCTTCTTCAAGAGTTCGCGCATCTCGGCGACGATTGGCCCGCGATTGCTGGGCGTCTCGCGGATGATGCCCCAGTAGGCGGTGAGCGTCTTCTTCAATTCCGCGTCCTTGTGGGCCAGGATGCCGCGCGCCTGGTTCGGCCCCAACACCGTTGGCGGAACCTTGTGCTTGGCGAGATGGGCGAGCAGCGTTTTCGACCACGGCGCCCGCTGCGTGAGCAGGTCGATGGCCCGCGCCGGCGGTATGTGGCTGGCGTCCTTGGTGGCGTCGATGACGAGGTCGGCGACGCGCGGATCGCTCAGTTTGCCGAGGCTGGCGAGGACGGCCGATTGAAACTTGTCGCCGTGCGCCGGCTTGAGCAACTCCGGCAAGGCGTCGACGACCGAGCTATCCTCGGCGGCAATCAGGGCGCCCAGCATCTTGATGCGCAAGTCGTCCGGCTGCTTTCCGGTCAAGAGATCGCGGGCCACCTTCATGCCGGCGGGGTCTTTCAGAGCGGCCGCGAGGACCACGGCTTCCCGATAGAGCGGCGCCTCCGGTTTGCCGGCCAGCACCTTGCCCAACAGTGGTTGCAGCCGATCGCGCAGGTTCTGTTGCACTTGGCCGCGCAGTTCGCCCGTCTGACACTTGTCAGTGAGCAACGTGAGGCACCGGCAGCAGCAACCGGCGTCGGCGCCTTTGCCCTCGGCCAATAGCGCTACCAGTTCGGCGGCCGCCTTCGCGTCGGGCTTCTTGCCGCCGAGCAATCGTTCGATGACGCGCGGCAAAAGGGCGCCGACGTTCGGCGCCGCTTTCATGTCCACCTTTTCGAGCAACTCGACCAACCGGCCGGCCTTGTCCTCCATCAGTGGATGCAGGTTTTGCCAGACGATGCTGGGAATCAGCTTGTCGTCGCCGCAGCCGGCCAGGATGTCGAGCAGCAAGGCGACAGCGTCGAGGCCATGCACTTTGCGCGACGCGATGGCTACTTGCAGCCGCACGTCGGGCGATGCGTCCTTCGCCAACGACGCCACCCTGTCGCGGATCGCGTCGTCCACTTTGCCGAAGTTGCCGGCGGCGCGCACGCCCCAGGCGCGAATCATGGGATCGCCATTCGTCAACAGTAGTTGATGGAAGTCGGCGGACAGCGCTCCAGTGCCGACGAGGGCGAACAGGGCGTGCATTCGCGTCTTGCGCGGCGCCTTGTCGTCGAGAATCAGCTTTCGCAGCTTGACGTTCGCATCTGGCGAATTCCGCTCGGTAAGCAAACGTTGGGCGAGGTCGCGGAAATAGACATTGGGGCTGTGCAAACGTTGGATTAGCTCATCGTCGCTCTCTTTCGAAAGGTCGAAACGGCCGCCGCGCGGCGTGTCTTTATAACGAATGCGATACAGTCGGCCGCGTTCGCGGTCGATGCCGGCGGGATCGCGGTTGGCGTCCTGATAGCAGTGATAGCGGTCGTACCAGTCGAGGACGTAGAGGCAGCCGTCCGGCCCGGTCTTCTGCACTACGGGCATGAACCATTTGTCGTTGGCGGTCAGGAAGTCGGGCCGTCCCTTGCCGAAGTAAGTCGAGCCGTCGCGCGTCAGTTCGTCGCAGTTGATACAGCCGCCGTGGATATTGCCCATATACATCTTGTCGCGGTATTCGGCGGGGTAGGCGTCGCTATCGAAATAATGGATGCCGCAGTACGCCGCCTTCTGATGTTTGTGCTTAACGATGCTCGGTATCTTGGTGGCGAACGGCGGATATGGCCCGCCTTGGCGAATGTAATATCCCGTCTCCGTCAGATGCCATAAATGATCGATAACGCATGCGCTGATGAACGCGCTGCCGTCGTGGTCGAAGGCCACGCCCCAGGGGTTACTGGTCCCCTCGCAGAAGAGTTGGAATTCGCGCGTCTTGGGATGGATGCGAAACAGGGCGACGGTGAAGCGATATTCTTGCCCGTTGTTGCTCTTGACGACGCTGGGATTGAAGACGCCGTTGAGTCCATAGAGCCAGCCGTCCGGCCCCCAGGTGAGCGAGTTGGGCAGTTCGTGCGTGTCGTGACGGCCAAAGCCGGTGACGACCACCTCGGGCTTTCCGGCCGCCTTGCCGTCCGGCGCTTCCTTATAGAAAAGGATGTCCGGCGCGTTGGCGACCCAGACGCCGCCGTGCCCGACCGCGATGCCGGAGGGGATGTTCAAGCCGTCGGCGAAGACGGTTACTTTATCGTAGACGCCATCCCCCTTGGTGCTTTCCAGGACCTTGACGCGGTCCTTGCCGGGGCCGGCCGAGTGGCGCGGATACTCCAGGCTTTCGGTGATCCAGAAACGGCCCTTCTCGTCGATGGTCATGGCCACCGGGTTGACGAGGTCCGGCTCGGCGGCGACCACTTCGACGGAAAAGCCGGGCGGCAGCGTCATCTTCTTCACCGCCTCGGCCGGAGTCAGCGGCGGGCCGGGAGGGCCGTCCTGGGCGTGCGGAATCACCGCCGGCTTCTGCGCGGGCGAGGATAAATAGGCCACGAATGAGACGACGCAAGCCAGGAACAGGACGACGGCGCGGCGCGGCATGGCACGAATTCCTCCGGGGAGAGGCTGGCGGGTGTCGCGACACGTTAGCAGGTATGCCAAGGAAAGCAACGGGGCGGACGCGAAACGCCAAGCGTGAGCTTTCGCGCTTTTCGCAAGTGCGTCTGCATTGACCTCCCGCCCGCTGCCGACTAAAGGAGAGAGCGCACGGACTTCTCGATCGTCTCGTTTGAAAGGAGTCAGCGGATGGCGAAGGCACGCACGGGCGCGGCAGTGGTGGCAAGCTGCGCGCTCCTGTATGGCGCGTTGGCACAGGCGGCGCCGCAGCCCTCGGCCGCCGACATGCTCAAGTTCCGCCCCAAGCAGGACGTCGTCTTCTCCACTCCGACCGGCGGCGATATCGACGCCTGCAAGATCGAACTCATCAAGATGCAGCGCGGCAGCGGTTGGCTCATGCGCGACGGCAAGGGACAAGTCCTGCGCCGCTTCTTCGATACCACCGGCAGCGGCAAGACCGATGCCTGGTGTTATTACCTCAACGGCGTCGAAGTCTATCGTGAAATATACAGCGATAAGGGCGACCAATATCGTTGGCTCAACAGCGCCGGCATGAAATGGGGTATCGACGCCAACCGCGACGGCAAGATAGACAATTGGCGCATGATCTCCGCCGAGGAAGTGAGTCAGGAAGTATTGCAAGCCGTCGTCAAGAAGGACTTCGCCCGCCTCCAAGCCCTGATGATGACGGAAGCCGAGTTGAAGGCGTTGGAACTGCCGGCCGCCGAGTTCGCGCGCGTCCGCGACGTGCAGAAAGGCTCGCCGGCTAAGTTCCAGCAGACGCTGGCCAAGCTGGGCAGCCTGGGCGACAAGGTCCGCTGGATTCACCTGGAGACGCCGGCCCCGCAGTGTGCCCCGGCGGAAGCCAACGGGTTAAAGCAAGACCTCGTCAAATACGCGCAGGCCACCGTCACGTATCTCAACGATGGCACCGGCAAGACCGAGGAATTACAGCTGGGCGAGGTGTTTCAAATCGGCTCCGCCTGGCGCTTGATCGACGCGCCGACGCCGGCCGATCCCAATGCCCCCGAAAAGGTCGATGACCCGGAAAGGCTTACCGGCACGGTCAGCAAGGAATTGCAGCCATTGATGGACAAGCTGGAAAAGCTAGACAAGGTGCAGCCGAGCCAGGCCTCGGCCCCCGCGGACATGGCGAAGTACAACCTGAGCCGCGCCGATATCCTGGAGCAGATCGCGGCCTCGTTCAAGTTGGATAAGGCCGAGGACAAAGAGCAGCGCGAGCAATGGCTGAAGCAAGTGGCCGACTGCCTCGCCGCCGCCGCCCAGAACAGCGACAAGGATAACAAGGTGGCCATCACCCGCCTGACCGCCTGGAAAGAGAAGTTATTGAAAGAGCAGCCTTCAGGCGGCGCGGCCTCGCACTTCGTCTTCACCGAGATGTCGGTAGATTACTCCACCAAGTTGAGCGAGCCGAAGGCCGACGTATCCAAGCTGCAAAAAGATTGGCTGGAGCGGTTGGCCAAGTTCGTCCAGGATTATCCCAAGGCCGACGACGCGCCGGACGGCCTCATGCAACTCGGCATGATTAGCGAACTGGTCGGCGAGGAGGAGAAGGCCAAGAAGTGGTACGAACTGCTCTTGAAAGACTTCCCCAGCCATACGCACGCCGCCATGGCGCGCGGCGCCGTGTCTCGGCTGACGCTCGACGGCAAAGAGATTGCGCTGACGGGCAGCGTCCTGGGAGGCGGGGCGTCGTTCGATATCAAGACGCTCAAGGGCAAAGTGGTGGCCGTCTATTATTGGGCCAGCTGGAATCAGCAGTGCGCTCAGGACTTCACCAAGCTCAAGGCCCTGCAAACCAGTCTCGGGGCCAAGGGATTGGAGATCGTCTGCGTGAACCTGGATAACACCGGAGCCGAGGCGACGGCGTTCCTGCAAAAAAGTCCCGCCCCGGGCACTCATGTCCACGAGGACGGCGGCTTGAACAGCAAGCTGGCGGAAACGTATGGTATCCGGGTGCTGCCGACGTTGTTCCTGGTCGGCAAGGACGGCAAGGTGATTAGCCGCACGGTGCAGATTAATGCCTTGGAAGACGAGGTCAACAAGGCGATGAAGTAATTTGGCGAGCGGGGTCGCGTAAGCGCCCCGAGCGCGG
>JBBSES010000303.1:0-6055 GCA_038239465.1 Gemmatales bacterium | reverse complement strand
CGCGCCCTTGCCGCCCTGCCACTCCAGGCGCAGCACATAGTCCTGGTAGTCCGCCTTCGCCGACTCCAGCACGGCCGGCTTGCCGTCGCTCACCAGCGCGTCGCCGTCCGCCTTCCAATGCCCGTCGTCCTTCCAGCCCGCCAGCCCGTTCAGCCCCTGATAGCCTATCTCCTTCAGGCGCAGGTTGCGGAACTCCATCGGGAAGCCCTCGGCCTGCAGCCCCAGGTAGCCGCGCTTCGACGCGAAGTCGGTGCCCTCCCAGGCCAGTTTGCCGTTGCACCAGAACGTCACCTTGTCGCCGACCACCAGCACGCGCCAGGCGTTCCACTCGCGCGGCGGCATCTGCAGCGCGGGCACCGCCTTCGCCCCCTTGATTCTGCCGCCGATGAGCCCGCCCGGCGCCCCCTTCGCCAGGTTGATCTGGTTGGCGCCCACCATCCGGCCGCTGCGGACGTAGAAGCCGCTGTTGTAATTGGGCCGCATGGCCCGCCACTCGACGCGCACGTCGAAATCCTCATAATCCCATTGCGAGCCGCAGTGCGGTTTGCCGCCGCCGGACAGCTTGATGACGCCGTCCTCCACCTTCCAGTTATCGGGCAGCTTATCGGGAAGCGGCGAGTTGGCGTCGAAGCGCCAGCCGGCGAAGTCCTTGCCGTCGAACATGGAGACGAAGCCCTCCTTAGCCTCTTCGTCTGAGATTTTTTGGCCGGGCGCCGTTGCGGCGCACAGCAGCAGGAGGGCAGGCAAGAAGAGGAAGCGTCGCATGGGAGTGGCCCTATGGGGTGGGTGGGAGAGCGGGGACTTCATAGGAGGGCGCGGCTAGCGGAATTTGGTCGCGCGAGGACGCGCGTTGGCCTATACTGAGGCGAGAAAACCTTCCTCGGGCATGAAAGCGAACGACCGTGAGCGCCGCCATGATACCACCGGAAACCTTGCTGCACGACTGGCTTACTCCGCGTGTCCCGCCGCTGGCCCTCGCCTGGCTCGCGGGCAGCCGGACCCAGGCGGCCACGGGAGATACGCGGGCCTTCTTCCTGGCCTTCGGCATGGCGCCGCGCAAGGTTGGCAAGGCGGACCTGCATTTGACCGACGCCGAGAAACAGGCGGCCACGGTGGCGCGGCCCGGATGGAATCCTTCCTCCTGGACCGTCGACCAGGCGGCGCGAACGCATCTCGTCCTGGCTTTGCCTTTCACGGATGCGGCAGCCCTGGTCGCCACGCTCGACAAGTTGTTCGCGGCATCCGACGGCGGCGAACTGGTTGCTCTCTATCAGATGTTGCCGCTGCTGCCGCACCCGGAGGCGCACCGCTTGCGCGCGGCCGAGGGCATCCGCACCAGCATGAAGGCCGTGTTCTGTGCCGTGGCCCATCACAATCCTTACCCGGCCGAGCAACTCGACGAAGCCGCCTGGAATCAAATGGTATTGAAGTGTTTATTTATCGGCGCCGCGCTCGATCCGGTCCTCGGCCTCGACCGCCGCGGCAACGCCACGCTCGCCCGGATGCTGGTCGATTACGCCCACGAACGCTGGGCCGCCGGTCGTCCGGTCAGCCCGGAGTTATGGCGCGTCGTCGGCCCGCACGCCGACGACCGGGCCATCGCCGACCTGAAGGAAGTGCTGGACGAAGGCGGCATGACCGAGCGCGAGGCGGCCGTGTTGGCGTTGATGGCATCGCCGCATCCGGGGGCGGCGGAGGCGCTGGGTTACGCGCCGGATTTGGTGGAGCGGGCGCGGGCGGGGGAGTTTACGTGGCGGACGATAGCTGGGACATGTGTATGATCGTGCTGTCGGGAGGTGGCCTCTTGAGTAAACTGATTGAAACGCGAGCCGAGTTTCAGCGTATGGCGGAAGAACGACTCGAAGAGGCGAGGGGGCTTATCAGTCTCGCCAAGGGGAACGGGGCATATTATCTGGCGGGGTATGCCGTCGAGCTTGCCTTGAAAGCGTGCATCATCAAGCGATTGATGGCAACGGATGCTTTTCCGACCAAGGATTTTTCCCGAGATTGTTACACGCACGCGCTGGACAAACTCCTGGAACTGACTGACCTCGACGCGGCCCTCACCGCCGGCAACGCGAACTTGAAAACGAACTGGGTGTTGACGAAAGATTGGTCGGAACACAAGCGTTATCACTTCATTACAGAGGTGGAGGGGCGGACACTCATCGACGCGATCTCCGACGCCACGAACGGGGTACTTCCATGGCTCAAGACACACTACTAACGAATGAAGTCGATGCCGGCCGACAACTGATTGCTCGACTCCACGGCGTCGGGTTCGACGTTAACCTGGCTTTTTGGCTGAACGAGACGGACTCCGGCCGATGGTTTCTTTACCTCGCGTCTCCTCTGGTGGACGTTCAAGGTCCGGCCGCCGCGTATCGCATCGTTCTTCCCATTATCGAGAGCGCGCCCGAGTTGGGAATAGACCCTTTTGCAGTCAAGGTCGTCGGCGTCGATGACTCCATGGCCGCGGCGGCTCGTGAAGTCCTTAGTCCGAGACTATTCCAAAACCCGCTTACTCAGTCCCCTCGGCTTCATTCCGGGATGATTCGGTTTGGCGGTTCGGAACTCGCGGGAGTCAGTATCGATGGAGCGTATATCTACTCGCCCTATCAGCCGGCAGCGTAGAGGCGCGTCAACAGCGGACAGGAGATAACGATATGCCAAATTACATCGACCCCCATGTCCACATGAGCGCCCGCACCACCGACGACTACGAGGCCATGGCCGCCGCCGGCATTGTCGCCGTCATCGAGCCGGCCTTCTGGCTCGGGCAGCCGCGCACCGCCGTCGGCAGCTTCCAAGATTACTTCTCCAGCCTCGTCGGCTTCGAGCGTTTCCGCGCCGCGCAGTTCGGCATTCGCCACTACTGCACCATCGGCCTGAATTCCAAGGAAGCCAATAACGTGCCGCTCGCCGAGCAAGTCATCGAACTCTTGCCGCTCTACTTGGCCAAGGAAGGCGTCGTCGCCGTCGGCGAGATCGGCTACGACGACATGAGCGCCGCCGAGGACCGCTTCTTCCGCGCCCAACTCGCCTTGGCCACGCAGGTCGATCTGCCGGTGATGATCCACACGCCGCACCGCAACAAGAAGCAGGGCACGTCGCAAAGCATGGACGTCTGCATCGAAATGGGCCTGATGCCGAGCCGCGTGGTCGTTGATCACAACAACGAAGAGACGGTACGCGAAGTCCTCGACCGCGGCTTCTGGGCGGCGTTCACCATCTATCCCCATACCAAGATGGGCAATGAACGCATGGTCGAGGTGGTACGCACTTATGGAGCGGAACGGATCATCGTCGATTCGGCGGCCGACTGGGGCGTGTCGGATCCGCTCGCCGTGCCGAAGACGGCGCGGCTGATGCTCGAGCGCGGCATCCCGGCCGATCACGTCGAGGCGGTCTGCTATCGCAACGCCCTGCTCGCCTATGGGCAGAGCGGCCAGTTCAACGAGGCGGATTGGCTCAACCCGCCGGCCATCGATCAACGGACGCTCTTCGAGGGCAGCAGCGTGCTGCGCGGCGGCCAGACGCCGAAGGTCGAAACTACGGCGGGCGCTGGTATCATCCGCTAGGCCGCTGGCGGGCATCGCGAAACGTCGAAGCGCGAGGAGGCGGGCCGATGGATTTCCCACAGGCATTTGTCGATTTCTACGGCGAACATGGCATCTCTCCCGTCCGGCAAGACATCTCCGATCTGGAGAAGCATTTTCAGCGCCGCGAGGGGCTTTACCGCCAGCTGGGGCTGCCCGCTCTCTGTTTTCGCGGCCGCGGCGTGCTGGAGGTGGGGCCGGGGTCGGGCCATAATTCCATACACGTCGCCAGTCTGAAGCCGCGCCGCTACCTCTTGCTCGAAGGCAACGGCGAGGGCGTTCGGCAACTGCGGGAAACGTTCGAGCGCCATCCGCGATTCATGGAAGGGACCGAGGTCGTTCAGGGTCTGCTCGAAGACTTCCGCACCGAGGAAAGGTTCGACGTCGTCCTGTGCGAGGGCATGATCCCTTTCTCGCCCAACCAGGAAGTGCTTCTCGGCAAGTTGACGGCGCTCGTGTCGCCCGGCGGCATCCTGGTGATTACTTGCGTGGACGCCGTCTCCTGCTTCGCGGAAAGGCTGCGGCGTCTGGTCGCGCATCGGCTGGTGGACCCGACGCTGCCGTTGGCGGAAAAGGTGGCCGCGTACGACTGCCTCTATGCCACGCACCTGACCACCTTGCGGTTCATGTCGCGGGGGCGCGAGGATTGGTATATCGACAACCTCGTCAACCCCGTGCTCCATAACGCCTACCTATCGCTCGCCGACGCGATCGGCACGCTCGGCAACGACTTCGACGTCCTGTCGTCTTCGCCGCGGTTCTTCCAGGACGCGCGTTGGTACAAGGAGATCGTCGGCCCGGAGCGCAAGTTCAACGAGCGTGCCGTCGGGCAGTACTGGCAGTTCGTTCACAACTTCCTGGACTATCGATTGGAGTTCGTCCCGCGCGCCCCGGAACGGAACCGAGAGTTGTACACCCTCTGCGAAGAACTGACGCTGCTGGCTAAGGCATTCGAACGGACGCGCGACGAGGCGCCGGTCAAGGCGATGGGGCCGCTGTTCGAGGCCCTCGCGCGAAATGTCGGCGAATTCTCGCCCGAACACGCGACGCTGCTGCTCGACGTCAGCGCGATGGTGCGCGACCCGAGAACGGCCGCCCGTCAGGTGGCCGATCACGACACGTTCGCCCACTTCTTCGGCAAGGGGCAACAATACCTGAGCCTGGTCCGGGATGGGGAGTTTGGCTCAACCGAGGGCGGTGGCCAGATGCCGAAGGTCGTGGATAGGATAGCGCCGGGAGTGGATTCGCTAACGCGAGGCGATTTTTAACGAAGGGAAGCTAACATGATTCGATACAAGGCGGGCTACAAGTACGTGGAAACCGGAGTTCATGCCCAGGTGCTGGATTTTCCGGCGGCCATCACCTGCGCGGCGGACCTTGCCGGCGCCCGGCAACTCTTGACGGTCGCCCTGGTCGATGTGGCCGAAGCCGCCCTAGAAACCGGCCTGCCTTTGCCTGTGCCGAACCCGCAAGCCACGAATCCGGAAATGGATATTGAGGAACCCATTTACTTGCACCTGGTAGCGAGTTCGGAAGTAGAGGAAATCCCCTCGGGGGCCGTGTCGTGAAGCGGATCAATTTGATCCGCCACCTGCGGACGCACGGCTGTCGTCTGCTGAGAGAGGGCCGAGGGCATTCCGTATGGATCAATGGCGCGAACGATAGACAAAGCGCGATACCGCGCCATCGAGAGGTGGACAACTACACGGCGCGAACGATATGCTGTCAGTTAAGCATTCCCGAGCCGTGATCCCACGGCCGCCCGATCACAGTGATCGAACAGTAAGCACCATTCGAGGTGTTGCACCTGCCGCGCCGTCGCTTCCACCGCAGTGCCAGTACCGCGTACGCGCTCGCATTCATCGACGAACGAAAACGGATCGACGTACTGATATCCCAACGCGGCCGCTTGCTCGACCAGGCGCGCGAGGACGGGGTGCGCGCCGACGCGGCGAAACCAATACTTGGCGTTGCCTGCGTCGGGTTCACGGCGGTGGACAATCCCGTGCCAGAAACTGCCGCTCGTGGTGTCGATGTCCTGGCAGAGGCGATGCGATTCGTCCTGAAAATCGTGATAAAGCCATAGCCCGGCGAGGCAGCAGGCGGCCATGTCGGGATCGATGACGCCGCGTGCGGAGCCAAACGCTTTATCGACGGTGAGCGCTTTCAAAAGCGGCCGCGCGGCCTCGTTGGGCGTGCCGGGGCCAAGCGGTGCCAGGCGCTCGTCGCGCAATAGGCCGGCGATGGCGGGTGCGTAATTATTGAGATCGAACGGCTTCATGGTGAAATCTCATTGGAGGTCGTCCGTCACATACACTCTTTCAGGCGCTGCAAGATAAGTTGTTCGAATTTCGGCTCCTGGCCGAGCGGGATCCAACTCGACTCGAATACCGTCGGATCGATAACCTCGAATTGGCGCTCGACGGAATCGTCGCCGCGGAAGGCGGCGGCGCCGG
>JBBSES010000302.1:0-6068 GCA_038239465.1 Gemmatales bacterium | reverse complement strand
GACGCCCATGCCGCCGCGGCCCAACTCTTCCAGGATTTCGTAGCCCGGAAGGGTGGGCATTACGGGCGCTGGCACCGGCTCCGCCGCCTGGGGCAGCGTATCGGCCTGGGGCTGGGGAACAGTCGCGTCCCGGTCGAGGGGCAGCCTTTCTGGCGGTCGCCGCACGACGCTGACGCGGCCACAATGCGGACAGCGGCATTTCTTATCGACGTGTTCGTCGCGCACGCCGAGCCGCGTGCCGCAACCGCGACAGGTATATGCGAGCATGAGAAACCCCGCGTCGGGTAAAGAGAGGATGCGTGGGTCAGCGGAGTTAGCTTAGCACCTTCACGGACGGGAACGGCCGCGAAATGGCAAGCCCTGTTACGGGCCGGACAGAATTTTATCGAGATTTCACTTGTATTCTGGCGAGAGGCGACCTAAGTATGAGAGTGCCATCGGTTCCCTTCCCGGACTCGCAACCCGCATAGGAGAGAATCGGCGGCTCCCTGATTGGAAGTCCGTACCTATCCCGTCCGCGCGCCGACAACGCCGTCGCGCATAATCGCTTGCTCGTTCGGATGAGCAGGGCGCGTCCCCGCGCGCCTCGTGTCATGGAGTCGATGTCGTTCACCCGCGTCCCTGGAGTCTCTCCCATGTTTCCGTTTACCGCGCGCGCTCCGCGCCGTCGGCCGACGTTCCGTTTCCGACCGTTGATCGAAGTACTGGAAGACCGCCTGGTTCCGACGAATTTGCCGACCGGCTTCACCGAGGCGGCCGTCCTCAACGCTGGCGTGTCGCTCTCCAGTCCGACGGCTATGGAGTTCGCCCCGGATGGCCGTCTGTTCGTCACGCAACAGGGCGGCACGCTACAGGTCGTCAAGAACGGCACGTTGCACCAGGCCTTGTCGCTGCCCGTCGATTCGGCCGGCGAGCGCGGCCTGCTCGGCATCGCCTTTGATCCGAGCTTCACCACGGCCGGGCATAACTTCGTCTACCTCTACTGGACCGTCGCCGCCTCCGGTTCGTTGGCGCCGCATAACGTCGTCAGCCGTTTCACCGTTAGCGCCTCCGATCCGGACGCCCTCGATCCGGCCAGCCGCGTCGATATGCTCACGCTCAACGACCTCAGCGGCGCCACCAACCACAACGGCGGCGCCATGCACTTCGGCGCCGACGGCAAACTGTTCGTCGCCGTCGGCGAGAACGCCAATCCGTCCAACTCGCAGACGCTCGGCAACTTGCTCGGCAAGATCCTGCGCATCGACGTGTCGGCGTACAACTCCAGCGACCCCGTCAACAGCGTCATCCCGACGGATAACCCGTTCTATACCCAGGCCAGCGGCGTCAACCGCGATATTTACGCGCTGGGCTTTCGCAACCCGTTCACCTTCGCGGTGCAACCGGG
Source organism: Gemmatales bacterium (assembly GCA_038239465.1). GTDB lineage: Bacteria > Planctomycetota > Planctomycetia > Gemmatales > Gemmataceae > JBBSES01. Next base: position 4,681 of record JBBSES010000302.1, on the reverse strand, counting down.
CACGGGCCGGCTCTTCGTCAACGACGTGGGCCAAAACACCTGGGAGGAGATCGACGACACGGTCGCGGGCGGCAACTATGGTTGGCCCGGCAGCGAAGGGTTCCGCAAGACGGGCGACCCGGCCACGACCGTCGGCACCTATCACGATCCACAGTTGTCTTACAGCCATAGCGGCTCGCCGGGCGGCATCGCCATCGCCGGCGGCGCCTTCTACAACCCGACGGTCAACCAGTTCGGCGCCCAGTATACCGGCAAGTATTTCTACGCCGACCTGGGCGGCAACTACATCCGCGTCTTCGATCCGTCGCAGCCCGGTTCGCTCGCCAACCCGGATTCCTCGACCAGCTTCGCCACCGGCATCGGCAGCAACCCCGTCGATATCAAGGTCGGCGCCGACGGCAGCCTCTATTACCTGTCGCGCGGCAAAAACAACGTCTTCCGCATCACCTTCACCGGCAGCCAGGCGCCGGCCATCGATCAGCAACCGGCAAACCTGACCATCTCGGTCGGACAGCCGGCGACGTTCACCGTCAGCGCCACCGGCACGGCGCCGCTGACGTACCGGTGGCAGCGCAACGGCACCGATATCTCCGGCGCGACCGCGGCCAGCTATACGCTGACCACGACCACGGCCGACAATGGCGCGACCTTCCGCGCCATCGTGACCAACGCCTTCGGCAGTGCCACCAGCCAGGCGGCCACGCTAACCGTGACCGCGAATCACCCGCCCGCGCCGACCATCCTCACGCCCGTCGTCGGCACCCATTTCAACATGGGCAACACCATCAGCTATAGCGGCAGCGCCACCGACCCGGAAGACGGCACCCTCGGCGGCGGTGCCTTTACCTGGAGCGTCAGCTATTTCACCGGCGCCGTGGAACGGCCCTTCGTGCCGGCAACCACCGGATCGAGCAGCGGCAGCTTCACCCTGCCGACGCTAACGCCGTACACCAAGGCCGACGTCTTCTATCGCATTTACTTGACCGTGAAGGACTCGGCCGGCGCCAGCACCACGGTCTTCCGCGACATCCTGCCCAACACCGTCACCTTCACCGTGGGCAGCAACACGGGCGGCGTGCAATTACTCCTCGACGGCCAGCCGATCGCGCCGGGCACGGCCGTCGCGGGCGTCGTCGGCTTCCAACGCACGCTCAGCGTCGCCTCGCCGCAGTCGGTCAACGGCATCGACTACAGCTTCCTATCCTGGTCCGACGGCGGCGCCCAGAGCCACAATATCTCGACCCCGGCGAGCGCGACGACGTACACGGCCTCGTTCACCGCGGCGCCGGCCAACTTCCCGATGCGCGTCAACTTCCAGCTGGCGGGAGCGCCGACACCGACCGGCTACCTCGCCGACACGGGCGCCGCGTTCGGCAATCGCGGCACTGGCCTCAACTACGGCTGGAATATCGACAACAGCGCCACCTCGCGCGACCGCAACGCCGGCAATTCGCCCGATCAGCGCTACGACACGCTGCTGCACTTGCAAAAGCCGACGAATCCCAACGCCTTCTGGGAAATCGCCGTCGCCAACGGCACCTATTTGGTGCATGTCGTCGCCGGTGATCCGAGCAACATCGACAGCGTTTACAAGCTCGACGTGGAAGGGGTCCGCGCCATCGATGCCACGCCGACCAGTGCCGTGCGCTGGTTCGACAACGTCGTGCAAGTGACCGTGACCGACGGCCGACTGACGCTGAGCAACGCCAGCGGCTCCAGCAACAACAAGATCGACTTCATCGAGCTCAAGCCGGTCGGCGCGACGACGGGCACCATCGGCAGCTACGCCTTCAACGAGGGGACCGGCACGACGACGGCCGACGCCTCGCCGAGCGGCAACCACGGAACCCTGACCGGCGGCGTCGCCTGGACCACGGGTCACGCCGGCGCCGGGCTGAACTTCGACGGCGCGACGGGTTACGTCCAGCTGGCGACGGACCTCAATCAAAACCTCGGCGGCACGGCCACGGTCGCCTTCTGGATCAAGACCACGCAGACAGGCAACGACGTGACGTGGCAGGCCCCCGGCGTCACCGGCGTCGAGTCGGTCGGCGACGGCAACGATATCTTCTACGGCTGGATCGACGCTTCGGGCCGCATCGGCGTCCAGGCAGGCGACGTGGCCGGCGCCAAGAGCAACGCCGCCATCAACGACGACCAATGGCATCACGTCGCCCTGACGCGCGACGCCGACAGCGGCACGGTGGAGGTCTACGTCGATGGCATGTTGAACGGCAGCGCCATCTCGGACAAGGGCGTGAAGACGACGGCCTTTCGGAGTATTGGCCGCGTCGAGAACACGGCCGCGACGCCTACGCATTTCAAGGGAGCGCTCGACGACGTGCAGTTCTTCAATCGCGTCCTGAGCGCGTCGGAGATTCAGGCGTTGGCGCACTGAGAATACGCATTTATTTTCGTTCTCAAGCTCTCCGAGCTTGAGAACGAATCGCATGGAGGGGCCGGAGCCTTGCCACGGAGCAAGGGGGAGAAGCGCTTCCATCATCTGAAAGGCCCGCTGGCGGTGACGCCGATGTTTTTGGAGAACCCGAAACGGATCGCGGGCTTGCTGGTGATTCCGAGGTGGGCGTTGACGGTGCTGGCCCGGATGGAACGACAGGTTCGCAAGAACCTAAAGGGCAAACCGATGTACGCCATCTATCCCGAAAACCGCCCGAGTCCGGCACCAACCGGCGCGCGCCTGCGGGAGAAATTCGAGAACCTGGGTATCGTCATCATCCACGACGGCAGTGGCAGCCATCGCCGCATCGGCCAACTCTCGAATATCCAGCGTGGCATTCTCAAACTCCTCGACCTCCCCGACACGGCCCCAAAAACCTTCAAACGGAGGTGCGGAATGTGAGGAATTCGGCTACAAGCCGCTAATCCCCTACCGGCTTGTAATAAAAGCGAATTTTCCGACTTTCCGCGTCCGATAGATGGTGGTATAAAGCGAATTACGAAACGCCTCCGTGCGCGCGCGCCGCCATCGTTTACGTTTCGCGTCCTCATCGCGAAACGTAAACGGGGTGTTGGGATTCGATGAAGTTTTCCACCGGCCGGCGCGATAACTGCATGGTATGGATGTCCGGCGTGCTACCTTTGAGTAAACTTGACGGGAGTCGATATGCCGTTGCGGATGCGCGTTCACGATCGGGAGCCGATTGGCTCGGCCTTGCGGCGCTTCAAGAAATTGCTCGAACGAAGCGGCCTGCAGAAAGAGTTGCGCAAGCGGAAGCACTACGAAAAGCCCTGCGAGGTCCGCCGCCGCGCCAAGCTGCGCAAACAGAGCGCCATCCGCAAAGCCAAGGTGCGCTCGGGGACCGTTTGACGGCCCCGCGCCTCGACTTGAACCGTCTTACCCCACGGAACAGAACCTCTACGCGCCCGCCGTTCAAGGAGTCTCACCATCAGTACGGCTTCCCTCCCCAAGACCCGCTCGCACCCTACGGTCGCGCGGCAATCCTCCGGTGAGCCGCTGCAAATGCCCCGCTGGCTGGTCGGCGTGCCGTTTTTCGGCGTCCACGTCGCCTGCTTCTTCGTCTTCATGACCGGCATCCACACCCTCGACGTGGTGTTGTGCCTCATGACCTACTTTATCCGCATGTTCGGCATCACCGCCGGCTACCATCGCTATTTCTCGCACCGCGCCTTCAAGACCAGCCGTTGGTTCCAGTTCGTCCTCGCCTGGCTCGGCTGCATGTCCATGCAAAAGGGTCCGCTTTGGTGGGCCGCCAACCATCGGCACCACCACAAGTATTCCGACCAGCCCGAAGACCTCCACTCGCCGCACACCAGCAGCTTCTGGCATTCGCACCTCGGCTGGATCCTGTCCCCCGACCACGAAGCCACCGACCACAAGGCGATTAAGGACTTCTCGCGCTTCCGCGAACTGCGCTGGATGAATACGCTCCACGTCCTGCCTGGCATCCTGCTCGCCGTCGCCTGCTACTTCATCGGCGGCTGGAGCGGACTGATCGTCGGCTTCTTCATCAGTACGGTGATGCTCTATCACGCCGTCTTCTGCGTCAATTCGCTGTGCCACGTCTTTGGCGCCCGTCGCTATCAAACTCCCGACAAGAGCCGCAACAACGCGATCGTCGCCGCCCTGACCCTCGGCGAAGGCTGGCACAACAACCACCATCACTACCAAAGCTCCGCCAACCAGGGCTTCTTCTGGTGGGAAGTGGATATCAGTTATTACATCCTTCGCGGCCTGGAAAAGATCGGCGTCGTCTGGGATCTGCGGATGCCGCCGCCTTCGAAGTTGGAGCCTACCGCTACGAAGGAACTACCGCCCGCGCCGGCGCCTGGTTGAAATGGTCTCGCGCTTGCATCGACCCGTTTACGTTTCGCGGAAACGTAAACGGGTCGTTCACTTCCAAACTTGCCCCTACGCGGATGCACCGCGATCGGCGTCCACCGGATTCCGCAGCACGCCCAGCCCCTCGATCTCGACCTCGACCACGTCGCCGGCCTTCAACCACACTTGCGGCTTCCGCGCGATGCCCACGCCCGGCGGCGTGCCGGTGAAGATCAAGTCGCCCGGTTCCAGCGTGAAGACTTGCGACAGATAGGCGATGATTTCCGGCACCGGAAAGATCATCTGCTTCGTGGTGCTGTCCTGCATCGTCTGCCCGTTGAGGCGCAGGCGAATGGGCAGGTTCTGCGCGTCGGGCACTTC